>JBBCAX010000020.1:0-1156 GCA_051382335.1 Deltaproteobacteria bacterium TL4 | reverse complement strand
CTGCTAAAAGAACGATATCGGCGGTCATATTGCCTTTTTGGCTTTCTTCCAAAAGGCGTTGTCTGAGCTTATCAAACCGCTCTCTTTCGGTTGTACTAGTAATAGTCGAGGGATTGGCAATGCTTTGGAGTGTTTCGCGAACTTTTTTCACCTCTTCCATTTTTGATTTGTCTTTGGATATGGTCATGGTTTCGAAACGGGCAATATCACGCATCCTGGGGATTTTGATATTGACCATAGCCAGGATTTCATTCGAGACTTGAGGAGTGATGATGTTGGCTGTATCAAACGAGGGAGTGGACATGGAGATGGTTGGAGTTTCTACATTGGCAGCCATGGTTTGAGCTGCTTGCGTGTGTCTGGTCTCAACGGTTACTTTGGTTTCTTCCTCATTGGTTATGCTTTGGAGTACTTCTTTGGCTGCTTCCTGCTTGGCACTGAGGTAGGAGACAATTTCAGATTTCGAGAAGCCTCCGACCAGCAGGAAAGGAAGAATGTTGGCAACTTCGGAGAGTCCCTGGTTTACTTTTTCCTGATCCTGAGAGGTTAGGAGACTAGTTAGATTACTTATCTTTTCTATATCATCCTTGATCCATTCATTTCTTGTTCCGGACATACCTTCAGGCACTTCCATGTTGTTATAGTTTTCCTTCCACATTTGCTTGACCTCCTGGAGCTCTTCGGGGGTAACAGCCTGAATACGATTAGACGCGGGAAGCGATACATACTCCGGAAGACTTGCCAGGACGGACGCAGCCGTAGATTCGCCTTTGAGCTGGGCTTCTTTTAACTTCTCGCCTAATTTTTGCACCTCACTATTGGTGGTTGATTTATTTACAGCCAATAAACCTGACGCAAGTTCATCCCCGCCTTGGCTGGCTTTGAGGAGGGAATCATGTAATTTGGTCATGCGTTCACGATCAACAGGTGAGGTTATTGAGGCGGGAGCGGCGATTTGCTGAAGTACGGATTTAATATTTTCGGTTTGAATAGTTGTAGCTCCTGCTTTTGGCAAGCTCATGTTGGCGGCGGATAAAATTAATCCGGCGGTCATATTGCCTTTTTGGCTTTCTTCCAAAAGGCGTTGTCTGAGCTTATCAAACCGCTCTCTTTCGGTTGTACTAGTAATAGTCGAGGGATTGGCAATGCTTTGGAG
>JBBCAX010000019.1:0-2407 GCA_051382335.1 Deltaproteobacteria bacterium TL4 | reverse complement strand
GAACCTCAGCATTGGTTAGACGAACTTAGAAGAGCTTTGGGGGAACCCATCCTCCAATTGCCAGACCCGAAAATGAACTAAAACGGGCCTGTTTTAATAGAATTAGGAAGCTAAAAAAAGACATCCAAAGTCTGCCCAAGTGAAGTGGGCCTACTCAAACTGTTAGGTAAAAATCTTGATCTCAGAAACATGCCTATTTTTGTCCATGGATTTGCAAAAAACGAAAAATCTAACATAACGCCAAAGGAACTAAAAGCGTTCAAAGAGTTGGCAAAAGTGTTATTAGGTTTATCTTCAGAAGCATTGAATACCGCTATTGATAACGGGGATTTTATTGAGGTAAAGATATGAGAGATTCCATCGCAAAATCAATTACAAGTACAGTAACAGATCTTCATAAAAGTGGGTTGGTTGACGAGATTACCATGAAAAATATTCAAAGTTTATGTTTGCCCGAAGTCAAAGAATATAATTCAAAAAATATCGTTTCATTAAGAAAAAAGCTAAAGTTGAGTCAAGCGGCTCTTGCGAGTGTTTTTAATATCAGTCCATCTACCGTTCAAAAATGGGAAAGTGGTCAAAAGAAACCGACTGGTGCTTCTCGAAAATTGTTAGATATCCTTGAAAGAAAAGGAGTTGAAGCATTAATCTGAAATCAGCAGAACAAATCAATAGACACAGAACTTGAACAGCCGCAATTGTCCCAAAGTTCGTTAATAGTTTTGAAGTATATTGCCTTTTCCAAGCATATCATTGCTGTTCAAGTCTGGTCATTGTGGGCGTTAAGTTTCAAGGAGAGTTCAGTGGTTGGACTGATAGAAAAAATAAAAAGTCGTAGTTCCAATATAAAGGATCAGCGAGATGCTTTTGTATCAAAACTAGTAGAACTTAATGAAACCCTCTCTGAAACTCTTAGCGGTATCGATGTTTGAGCACAATCTGGTAAAGAATCATTAGAGATGATTGGCCCTGATGATTGGGTATACGGATATTTATCCTTCAGCAGTGGGGAACTAAAAGTTGTATACAGGTCAACGGAAGATGATTTTCATGATGCCATGAGCCAAGTTCCGGAGGAGTACCAATCTTACCAATCGAAAAGCATACACTCGTGTCCAGTGTCGTGGCTTGAAAGGCTATCTTCAGAAAAGCAAATTAACAGGCTTTTATCAAATATCGAAAAGTCACTTGAATCTATTGAAGATAATACCATTGGTTCTATTGAATCCTTGAATAGGGCCCTAGATTCGCAGTCCGAAGAAATTTCAAATGAGACGATCAATGCGTTACGCGAAGCCAATACGGACGAATTAATAAAAGTTTGGTTGAAAGCGAGAGCTTCTATCCAGTCAGATCCGGCAGATTCAATAACACGCTCATCAAGTTACTTGGAGTCAGTTTGCCGAATGGTTTTGACTGAAACCGGAGAGTCTTTACCAAACAAGATGGATATAACCAATCTTGTTGGGGCGGCTGTAAAGGTGCTTGATTTGTCTGATGATTCAGAAGCCAATAGAGATCTGAAACAGTTGTTTGGTGGAATTAAAAGTATTTTCCAATCTGTCGGCTCAATGAGAACACATTTTGGAACCGCCCATGGGTTTGCTCCCGGTGATTATGTTCCTAAAGAGCACTACGCACGATTGATTAATGATGCATCCGCTACGGCAAGTACATATTTGCTGCGTAGACTTAAGCAAAAACTTAACAAGTCAATGCAGCCGACCGCTAACGCGGCGGTTGATTGAAGCGTTCGATTTAAATCATCGATATGGATGGTATGTTACAAAAAATCACTTTATTAGCATTGTATATTCTGACAATTATCTTATGCTCCAGTGAATCATTCGCAGAAGATAGCCACTATCCAACGAATGAAGTTAAGAGACCTTTGACTTTACCTGAAGAACTTTGGGAACTTGGCCTTGGCTTATCATATATTCAATCGAGCAAATATGATTCTGATTCTCAACCTTACAATTATTTCAACTTTATGGGGCTTGTAAGGTATGGGATAAGTGACCATTTAGAATACTTTCCCTTTCTCGTTTTCCGTTATAGATTTGCGCACTCCCCTCAGTGGGAAGTTGTGATAGGGGGGGGAATCAATGGATTTCTGTATTCAAGTTCTATAGGACAACCTAGATTTTTTAGCTATGCTGAGGTCAAAGCGAAACAAAGACTAACCGAAAATTTCGGCATAATCTATCAAATCGAAAACCACCTCTTCTACACTACTGCTGATGAAGAGTATGAAGAACAGATGGCACAATTGCGATCGGGCGCATTCCCATTTTCCGGGTTAAGCATTCAAGATTGAGAGATGAGAATTTGCCAACTGTTTCAATAAGTTCCATCGTCCTGCTTTATAATATGACCGTAGCATAAGTATCTTTGCTGCATTTTC
>JBBCAX010000018.1:0-1361 GCA_051382335.1 Deltaproteobacteria bacterium TL4 | reverse complement strand
ATGAACATCTGCTTGAGCGATTTATTCAATACTTAGAGTTGAAACCTCTCTTGATAAAAAATCATCCTCGATTCGAGGAACTTAGAAAATACGGTAGCATTGCCGCCTAAAACTGTTAGAACCATTGGGTACTCTAAGTTGCAAATAAATAATCCTGGTTTTGGAAAAACCTGAATTTATTGGATTTATTAAACTATGTATCTCAAAAAGCTGTAAGAAGTATTGAGTACCATAAAATGCACCCCTGAGTTGTAAATAATTCAAATCTAAAAATTTTAATATTGAGATCATTATCTTTTTTAATCTAAAAACTGTTAGAACCATTGAGTGTTCATAACTATTGAAAAGGGGAACGTCAAGAGCGAATGTGATTTTTCTTTAATTTTTAGGTGAGAGTGGAAAGGTATTGTTTTGTTTGCTCCATAAAGTATTCTGCCTTCTTCAAAAGGCTTCTGGCATTTTCGCTGTTTGTAGTATCCACGATCTCATAATCTCCAAGTTGGCGGCTCTCATAGCTGAGATGTAAAATGAACATCATTTCCTGGGGTAACTCCTTTGTTTTGATAAAGTGTTCAAAAAACTGGGCATGAGTTCCAGTGTGTGATTTCGTACTGACCCCTTTTGTTTTTAGCAGTCCCTTCGTTGCATGAAATAGGGAATAGTAAATCCTCGACACGGCGGAATCGAAGTCACCAGTTTCAATGAGGAGGTTGGCAGTTTTTAGAAATTTTAGCGCTTTCGTCATTTCTTCCATACAACCTCGCCCTCATCTTTGACATTATGAAAAAAGCTGGAGTTGTTTGTGAACCATTCTTCACTGGTCGTGGGACAAAGTGATAGTAATTCCTGGTATTTGGCCATAATCTCTACCGCTAAAGGCGTCATCTTTTCCAGTTCACTGAACCGACTTTCCCTGACTTTCAACACCACAAGCAAATCCACATCGGAATCTTCAGTTGCTTCCCTGCGAGCGTGGGAACCATAAAGAATCACCTCACAGAGATTGTCTCCGTAAATATTCCTAAAGAGCGCTTCTGAAAAATCATGGCAGATCTTCCTGATCTCTTTTTCATTTTTCATAAACCTCTATTGTGCGTATTAATTGAAATGTTACTCGGTGAGAAACCCGAGATTGCCACTGGCCGAACTTGAACGCAATCCGGCATGTTTCACACATGCCATAACAAACATTTTTGAACCATGCCAAATAAAGTTTTAAAGGCGCAGCCTGGCTTGTTGAGGCCAGGCTTCTGAACTTCAAAGGGGGCGACTCTCGTCAGGGAGAAGGGGATCGTGATGCTCTTCTTTTTCCGTAGTGTTATCCAAGGCTTCACTTCCGTCAACTTCATAGGCTCCAATAT
>JBBCAX010000017.1:0-60297 GCA_051382335.1 Deltaproteobacteria bacterium TL4 | reverse complement strand
CTTTTTTCATGGTGGTATCTCCGATTGTGAGTTAGAAAAATACCAAAGATACCACAGTTTTCGTAAATTTATGACTCAATTCTCAAAAAACGAGGGATGAGGCTCGACTATCTGAAAACGGAGGTTAGCACCATATGTTTATTATATGCAACTGAATTCATTTAGGTTAAATCCCGAACACCTATGAAGCATATCCTTGAGTTTAAGCTGGTTGCTTAAAATACACCTGCACAGCTCGAAATCTTTGGATTCCCAACGAGGTAAGAAGGCAATCCGACGTTGGAATCAATGTTAACTTGCTTATTCCCTTAACAACTAAAAAGAGAAACGTCAAAAACAGAAGCAATTTGAATTCCTGTTTTTTCTTAAATCCAGTTAAACAAGGATTCAATAGGTTGCCTGACTTTGCTCACCAAGGTGGACAAAGCCTCTTGAAACAGGAACAAACGCTTTTGCCCTTTTTTCGTATCCTCTCAAAAAAGCAGGGCGAACACGCTTTTACCAAAGCGCAAACCCGCATGGATACTGAATTTAGCTAAATCAAAATCATGTTTTACCCTGCTTTTTTGAGAGGATACAAAATTACAAGGTTTATGTAGGAACAAAAACCTATGAAGTCCAAGTGATGAGAAAGAGTTTTCGAGGAATTAGAAACTTACTCAAAGGCGCCCCTTGAGGAATGAGGCGTTTGATTCACCTTGCAGAATGTGACAAAGGACCTAAAATGCTCAGCGTTCAAAAGCATGATCAATAGAAGCCATTCATCAACAATTTCCAAGTCCCTGGCCCTAGGAACAAGCGTCAGACACACTTAATTACGTTTTTCAAAATGAACATCAGTCAAATTCTGTTACCTTTAAGCAATGACCTCGCCTGTGTTGAAAAAGCGATCATTGAAGACATACAAACGCACATCCCCCTTTTGAACCATGTTGCGGAACATATTTTAAAATCAGGAGGTAAGCGACTGCGTCCAGTCTTGGTCATTCTTGCGGCACAACTGTTTAACAAAACGGGAGAATCGGTTCAAAGCACAGCACAAGTGATTGAGTATTTGCACACGGCGACCTTACTGCATGATGACGTCGTTGATCGAGCAGACATGCGCCGTTCTCAAAAATCGGCACGAAATATTTGGGGAAATGAAGCAAGCGTTCTGGTTGGAGATTATCTGTTTGCTACAGCCTTCCATCGGTTGGTTCAGTTGAAAAACTTACCTATTTTAGAAGTGATGTCTGAAACAACGACCCTGATGGCAAAAGGCGAACTGCATCAGTTGGTACGCTCCAATGAAACCATTAATGAAGAAGATTACTATGAAATCATCTTTAATAAAACCGCATGCCTTTTTGCCGCGGCCATGAAAATGGGGGCCATTCTTGGCGCAGCCTCGGAAGAAGGCCAACTTCATTTGTATCAATATGGGACTTCCGTTGGAATGGCGTTTCAGATAGTCGATGATGCTTTGGATTATATGGAGGAGGAGTCCAAAACAGGCAAAACGATTGGAATTGATCTGCAAGAACGTAAAATCACCTTACCTCTGAGTCATTTATTACAAAACGCCAATCCCAGCGATCATAAAATGGTTAAAGACATTCTTGACGAACCCCTTGTGAATCAGGTCCATATCGCTCAAGTCGTTCAATTAATGAAACGCTATGATTCAATCAGGTATTCTCTTCAAAAAGCGAAGTATTATGTTGAAGACGCAAAAAAATCTTTAGCAGCCTTTTCCGAATCGTCTGCCAAACAAATGTTGCTTTCAATTGCCGATTTTATTGTTGAGAGAACGTTTTAAGTTGTGGATATCGACTGGCAAAAAAAAGGCTGAGGTCTAAAACTTGCTGCAATAATGACAACGGGAGGTTAGATCGCAGCAAAACAAGGTCAAATCTGGAATTTTCTAAGGGCACAGTCGATTTTATCCGGAAAGGAAATGGGTGAGCCAAAATTTACAGGAAGAGAATCAATCCTATGATCAGGTTCTCAGTCAACTGGATCAGTACGGTAATTTTGAAAAAACAGCGGTTGCCAGGGATATGTCCAAGTTGATTGGCATTCAGCAACTTCTCGAAGACCTGGGACACCCTGAACAGCATTATCAAATCATTCATATTGCGGGAACTAATGGAAAAGGCTTAACCGGAAAAATGATTTCTCAGATGCTTTGTAAGGAGGGATATCAGGTAGGCTGGTATAATTCGCCACACCTTGCTGACATTCGGGAACGAATTGTGCTGAATGACCAATGGATTGAGAAAGCGTCTTTTGCTCGTCATGCCTCCCAGGTGTTAGCGCTGGTGTCTTCTTACCACGGGACGCCTTTTGTTTCCTTTTTTGATATTCTGACAACGATGGCCTTTTGTGCTTTTAAAGAGGCTCAACTGGAATGGGTTGTTCTGGAAACCGGTCTTGGAGGAAAGGCCGACTCCACCAATGTCACACCCAAAGCCTTGAGTATCATCACCTCTATTGGTTGGGATCATATGAATGTTCTTGGAAATACGTTGAAGGAGATCGCCTTGGAAAAACTTGGAATTCTACGTGAAGGCGTTCCCGTTATTCTCGCACCTCAGGAGCCTTCTATTCAGCCGTTGATACGGGATTACCTTCAACGTTTTCATATTCCCGCGTATCATGCGGAGGACTTACAGATCGAAAATAACGCGGATCACTTAAGCGTTCAGTGGAATGATGGAGAAGGTTTTCAAATACAACGCACCCTCCAGCATACACTTCCATGGAGAGAATGCCTTAAACTGGCGTTACAGGGGATGCAATGCTTATTTCAAGGCACGATCCAAGATCGGAAAAAATGGGCAACCCATGTGTCTGCGCTCTCTTTGCCAGGACGTCTGGAGTATTACCAGAGGTTTCTCGGAAGAACCTTTAAAGAACCGTTTCTGTCTGTTGTTTTTGATGGCGGTCATAACGCCGAAGCGATCAATGCCCTGATATCCCAACTCAAGTTGTGGGAAATTCAGGATTATATTCTGATATTGGGAATTTCACGTGATAAATTGGTTTTACCTTTGCGAAAACCCTTGTTAGAATTGGCGTCCAATGCGCGTCAGGTAATTTTTACAACAGC
Organism: Deltaproteobacteria bacterium TL4; assembly: GCA_051382335.1. Classification (GTDB taxonomy): domain Bacteria; phylum SAR324; class SAR324; order SAR324; family NAC60-12; genus JBBCAX01. Next base: position 57,203 of record JBBCAX010000017.1, on the reverse strand, counting down.
AAATTCCGCTCGATCCGCGTCTTCTGAACAACTGCTTCAATTTGTTACGGAAAGCACAACGATGAGCTCAAAGGAACATTTTCAGTGTAGTTCCAACGTTGAAGACGCGCTCAACGCGGCATATGCCTTAAGACACAGACCTTTAGTTGTGGCTGGATCTTTTTATTTACTTGGTGATGTCATGAGAATGTTAACTTAAGATGTTATGGGAACTTCTTTACTAAACTCAATTTCTGTAAGACAATTAGAATGAAAAAATTCATAATACTTATGGTTTCATTAGGGTGTATCAGTTGGGCTTCCTTTGGAATCGCAGAAGATCTAAAGTCAGTGGTCATCAACACACCCATACTCAATGTCAGGCATCTCCCTGAAGGACGCCGCGTAAGGCAGGTTTTTCAGGGACAACAATTTAATATTCTGGAAAAGAAGGAAGGCTGGGGACTTATTGAATATGAATGGAAGCAATCGGGTTGGATCCATCTGGACTATGTTTCGCCTCTGTCTTTGGGGGAGAGAAAGCATACCGTTCAAGAATTATGTGAAAATTTAAATCAAGAAATTATAAAATACAAATGGAGTGATATTCACTGTGATCCAGCGGATTGGCAGACGGAAGCTTACTCGGCTTCAGGGTATCCGCTATTATATGCCGTTTTGGGAAAAAAGCCGGTGACCTCCATTCTGGTCTGTAGCGTTCATTCTGACGAAAACACCCTTTATCATTGTTTTCGATTGTTGAAAATGTTGAAAACTCAGGAACTCAGTATTAATAATCAATTGGTGATTGTTCCATTATTAAATCCTGATGGCTTTTTGCGAAAATATAAAACACGAACCAACTCCAGAAACGTTGATTTGAATCGAAATATGCCCACACGGGATTGGCATATTCTGGCTCATCGTATGTGGCAAAAAAATCATCATGAAGATGTGCGTCGTTATCCTGGAGTGTCCGCTAATTCTGAACCTGAAAATCAATTTTTGATTTCCCTTATTTTGCGCCATACTCCTGATAAAGTAATCTCCATTCATGCTCCCTTGAATTTTCTTGATATGGACTATACTCAGCAAAGTACGACAGACAAAAACATCGAAAAAATTCAAAAAACCGCTCAAGCGCTTGCGGTAAAGTTCGCTAAGGACAGTAATATCATCTTTCGTGACTATCGTACATTTCCAGGAAGCTTAGGCCGGTTTGGTACGGAATGGAACATCCCGATCTATACCATTGAACTCCCTACGGCTAAACACTCCGAAGCGGATCATTACTTTCAACAGCTCCAAAATAGTTTGCTTTATTCTTTTAATATGATTCTGGATAAAAAGCGGACCGCCTCAAAAGAACAGCCTAGTGCTCCCTTAATGTAACTCTTCTCGGTTCTCCATGAATACACTTATCGACGCTTTTCTGAAAACTGTCAGCCAGCACCCCAAACATGGCCTTTATGATGAGTCGTCTTTTTACTCTTTTGAACTGCTCCATAGACACTCAAACCAATTGGCTTCCGGACTCCTCGAACAAGGGATTCCCTCAGGAGCGGTGATTGGTGTCGCTATTGAAAACTGTATAGAGTTAGTCTTGGTTCATCTTGCCATTCTAAAAATCGGAGGCATTGCGTTACCACTGAATCCAGGCTACACAAACCATGAACTTAGCTACCTACTGCAAGATTCAAAAGCGTCAGCGGTCTTTTCCTCAAATTGCTCCAAGGAGAAAATCGAAACCTTAAAACGCGACTGTCCCTGCCTCAAAAGATGGATCGATGTTTTTGATGATGTACCGACGTTTAAATCGTTGTTTGTGGATGCGCCTGTTTTAGAAAATACCGGCCACGCTGAGGATACTGCCTATATTTGTTATACTTCAGGGACAACGGGACATCCCAAAGGCGCATGTCTCAGTCACCACAATATTTTATTTAATGTCCATACCTTACTGTCTTGTTGGAAAGTCACGGCAAAGGATCGTTTCCTGCTCACGCTTCCTATGTTTCATGTCCATGGACTCATGCTGGGACTTTTTGGCAGTTTCCTTTTTGGACATACGACATGGATTTGTAAGGGATTTGACGCAAAAAAAGTACTTTCAAAAATCATTTCCCATCAAATCACCTTGTTTATGGGGGTTCCCACCATGTATCATCGCTTGGCAGCCTGTGAGGAACTCAGTTCGGTTCGGGAATCACCAATGCGCTTGTTTACTTCGGGATCCGCACCCTTGAGTGCCGACTTATTCGAACGGTTTTATCAAAAAACGGGGCATCAAATAATTGAACGTTACGGCCTCACAGAAACCTTAATCAATACAACCAATCCTTATGAGGGTCCACGAATTCCTGGGAAAGTGGGACACGCCCTTCCTAATATTCAACTTGAGTTGAGGAATGACGCAGACCAGCCTATTGCGGTTGGAAACATTGGAGAAGTGTGGATTAAAGGACCGAATGTCTTTAAGGGATATTTAAATCGTCCCGAGGCGAATGCCCAGAGTTTTTATGAGAATTGGTTTCGAACAGGTGATTTAGCCAGGCTTGACGATGAGGGAGTATTAGAAATTGTTGGCCGCAAAAAAGAGTTAATTATTACCGGCGGGTACAATGTTTATCCTAACGAAGTGGAGGAGGTTTTAGTACAAATGCCAGAGATTCAGGAATGCGCGGTGATTGGAAAACCGGATTCAGACTTTGGTGAAGCGGTTCACGCCGTCATTGTTGAAGCACCAGGAGCCTCACTGAGTTTAGAACAACTCCAGAACTTCTGTAAACAGTACCTGACCTCCTACAAAATCCCTAAACATTTGATGCGAATGAAGGCTTTACCGAGAAACGCCATGGGGAAAGTTCAAAAACACCAACTTCAGGTTATGCCTTAGCAACACGATTGGAGGAATTAGAGGCGTTTGCGCCTTTCGTAGCATCCGATGCTAACTCAGGATCCTCCAACATCATTAATTGATCCATATCAGGCAACTTGAACTGCTCCACTGTCTCATGGAGACGCTCAGCGACATTTTCCAGTCTTACCGCTGTTGCTTCAAGGCTTTCCGTCGTTTTAGACAGTCTTCCAGTACTGCCAACCGTTGTTTGACTGATACTATCCAGAATCTTCAGGGTATCTTCCACATGAACCGTTTTGGTCCGATGACTGGTAATTGCTGAAGAAATGGCATCAATCAAACCCGAAGTTTGCTTCACACTTACCATAATTTCATGAAGTGATTTACCCGTATGTTCCACAAGCTGAGTTCCATTATTAACACGGTCAGTACTTTCTGTGATCAAATCAAAAATTTCAGAGGTAGCGCCTGCTGAGCGCTCCGCTAAATGTCTTACTTCGTCGGCCACAACAGCAAAGCCTTTTCCCATTTCACCCGCTTTTGCCGCCTCAATGGCCGCATTTAATGATAAAAGGTTTGTTTGGTTAGTGATATCGGTAATTACAGAAACAATGGCTTCAATCTTACCGGAACTTTCTTCAATCTGTTTCATCGCTTCGATGGTTTTGGAAACGGCAACCTCCCCATCCTCGGCTTGCTTGTTAACAGCATTCGAAGAAAAAAGGGCCTGCTGAGTGCTGTCAATGACCGTTTTGATGGTTGCATTCATCTCTTCCATGGATTCAGACGCTTCATGAACCGACTTTGCCTGATTCTTTGCGCCCGAAGCAATATCCTTTACACTCTTGGTAGTACGGCGCGTTGACTCCGCCATTGCATGTGAAGAACGCTCTACTTCTAACGCTGTCCTAAATATCTCGCTGAACGTTGCCGATAAATCATTTTTCATCTCATTCATGGCTTCTGCCATATCCGCAACTTCATCAGTAGTATTGATCAGTAAATCGGATTGGGTGAGATCCCCTCTGGCGATACAACGAAGCTGTTCCACCGTATATTTCAAAGGACGAGTAATTTGATTAGAGATGATGAAACTCAAGACTGTGCCAAAAACAATATTAAAAACAAAGAGTGAAAATTGCATATTGATGGCGGCTTCCCCTTTGACCTGTATCTCTTCATTAAGTTCTTCAAGGGAACGAAGTGATTCTTGAAGCTTCCCCTTTCTTTTGGCCTCCATTGTGGATGCTTCAACAAACGCGACGGTCTTGTTGGAAATTTCTGAAATTTCCTTCGATTGTATTCCAATTTGCTTAAAGTTACTTGCCGCCGTTCCTACATTAATGAGTATGAGCAGGAGAACCGCAATGTTTAAGGCTTGTATTTTGAACTGTATATTAAATCTCATAGGTGTCCCGTTTGCAGTGTGTTGGCAGGATTGTTTCTTAACTTCTAAAGAACAGAGTGCTTATTTTCTTAAGCTAAATGCTTTATAACGAATAATTTCTGCGATGTAAACAAAAGGATGCCACTATTGGTGAAAAAATACAATGAGGCCCTGGCAAGCGTCAAGTAAAAAACACTCTGTCTCCATTGTATTGCTTCCTCAGAACCAACGCCTTCCCAGGAGGGTGCAAATAGTAGTCCTTTCGTTCCCCTATTTTGTAAAATCCACATTTATTATAGAGTTTAAGCGCAGCTTGATTTTTTTCATGAACTTCAAGAAAAACAGCTTCGACCAAGTGATTTTGCGCATAGTTTTCAAGGGAAACAAGCAGTTGAGAGGCAACCCCCTTCTTTCGATGTTGAGGCAGAACGCCAATTCTTAATATTTCAACCTCTGACAGCACATGCATCAACGCGATAAATGCCAGAGGAATACGAGGGTCCTCCTCCAACACCCATCCATGAAAATGAGGGTTATTTAAAAAACCTGAGTACGCTTGCTGATTCCAATGGGGGTCGAAGCACTGCTGATCTAAAAGGCCTAAGGAATCAGCCGTTTTTTCTTCTTTAACGTGAAAATTCATGATTCCAGTTTTAAAATCCATTTCCAAAAAGGAATTTTGTCCCGTAGTCGGGTTCGTATTTGAATCTTTTTTACTTCTATTGGAGCAAAATCGGGACTCACAAGATAAGGATCACCATCTAAAGAGTTTACCAGCCACGTGCTTTGTGCCGTAGGAATAACTTCACACTGATGACAGAGCCATAGAACGTCATTTTTATTAAAATCAAAATGCATCAGAAGCGCGTTTTTATCGTCATATAAACGAATCCAATCCACTTCTGCTTCTGAAATAGCCAGAGGTGCGGGATCAAAACGAATAGCGATGAGTTTTATCGGACTGCCATATTCGAGTGTGTTTTCATAAAATTGATGATCAGTTTTTTGTTTGAAAGGAAAGGAATAGGTCTCTGACCAATCTTGCGTTGGCTGTTTCCAATAAAGTTTGGGTTGTGTGTAAAAAACATGGTGAGGATCCAAAATTAGATAGGACCCCAAGGAGGTCCCTGCCAAAACAAGGAAGCTTATTCCCACCACTAAGTAGCGTTTTGCTTGCTTTATTCGTTGACTCTGAATGGATTCCAATTGTGAGGAAGTGAAGAGTGTCGTTTTTACGTGTCGACGTATTTCTTTAAAAAATCGCGTAAACTCAAGTGTATATTGGTGAAGAAGAAGGGAGTAGGCCTTATGAGGTTGCTTTGTTTTCAGAGAATTTTCAGGAAACTGCAGATTATTATTAAAGGTCTTTTTGTAATGATCCAGGAGTGAGATCACAGTTTCATTAGAAGCCTTCCAAAGCTCAAGGCGATGCTGATCCGTGGAAGCTGAGAGATCGTTAAGTGCTAATACCGCGTCAATAGAAGCGTTAGTAGACTTTTTCAAGAATCGACAGGACCAGTCCAGTTTTCCATTTTCTTCTAAAATGTTTGCTATTTCGAGCGTTTCTATAGCATCGGTCAGATGTGTTTCCACGTTATGCTGAATCGCCCTTTTGATTTCATCTGAATAAGAATTCTTCATAAGCAAACAGTTGATTCAGAAACCTAGTTGATGGGGCGAATCTGACGAGTATTCTTACTCATAATCCCACTGATTGTGAGGAGCTGGACTTCTCTTTGAATTTCTCCATTTGCGGCGAAGTAGAGTTTACCTGTGACTCCTTGATAACGAGGCATGTTCAAAAGTGCTTGTTGCAATTGATAATGAGTATGATTTTTATCGTCTGATAAGAGCTGAATTAAAATGTTGGCAGTATCATACGCAAACGCAGTATATTGAGACGGCCCCATGTAGTTAAAAAAGAGATAAAAATTCTGTTCATGGAGCGTTACAAATTCCTGGACTTCTTTTTGTGAACTTTGCTTATAAAAACTATCTGTGAAAACGGGACGAAGAACTTCGTGCTCTCCCATGAATATTAAAGAAGGATCATTCCAACCACTGTCACCCAAAAATAATATCTTTTTCAAATCGTAAACATTGGAATATGGAAAAATCACTTTTAATTCATCCACATTCCCTGTTCCCAAAACAATAACCAAGGTATCAAAATCGTGGATAGGAACCTGCTTTTCCTCAAATTCTGTCATTATTTCCTGTTCATCTTCAGGAACATAGCGATTCATTCCTGTGAGCTCATTAAATGCGTCGACAAAGCTTTTTTGATGCAAATCAAAAGGTTCCGTGGCATGAACCGTTTTTCCAAGGCGTTCCACTTCTTCCCAAATCAGTTGTTTTTTTTCTATCCCTTCACGTGTTTTTGGAAACAAGATTACAAATCTTTCCGCTTGCCGGTAGTCAACAGCGTACTGAATCAAAGTTTGAATTTCTTGTTTCCAGTTTTGATTATTTCTAAAAATAAAGTTTCCCAGGTCTGGGATGCTGGGAGTAATAGATAAGGAAATCAAAGGCACATGATGTAACTGAGCCTCTTCTGCCGCCGCTTCTGAAGTTTTACGCAACATCGGACCAATGATGGCAATAACATGCTCCTCTTCAATCAATTCTCGAACGGCTTCTTGCGTTTTTTCAGGGCTGAGCATCGAATCTCTCACAATCAATTCAAAGGAGGGAATCTTTACTCCACTTTCGCGGGGTTCAGGCGAGTGTTGTAGTTCCGAAGGTTGAGGATTAATTGCAGAACGTGGCAAGCTTGCATCCGTCGCTTGTCGAAGCATGGTTTGCTGTTGTGTTAATTTGTAAATAGAAAGTCTGATGCCTTCTAATGCTTCTTTAGATAGCTGTGCAATATTTTTATTATTCGCACTTATCGGTAAGATTACACCAATTTTAAAGGGATTCACGTTTTGAATAATTTGAACCCTTTTTTTGAGCGTTAATAAGAGTTCTCGCTTCTCAAAATGTTCAGAACTTTCTGTAAGAGGTAACAACGTCTCAATCAATTGAGCCGCTTCAGATATTTTATTTTGTTCCAGTAAAAGCGACACACGAAGATAAGGAAGCTCAGCTTCAATAAAAGGCAGATGTGAGTAACTTTGTTTTAACCATTGCAGTTCTTCTTCGGTTTTTAGTCCTTTTGCAAGAACTAAAATGTCTTCAGGAATCACCCTATGTTTTGTCGTCAAACGTTGCATTTCTTCAATAAGATACTTCATCGCTAATAAGCGGTTTCCTTGTCGAATCGCCTCCTGGCTTAACATCCTTAGAAAGGAGCTTTGTAAAGAGGCATCCACATCCTGAAATAATTTTTCATGAGCAGTAAGGGTCTTATCTAATAGCTTTCCTTGTGCAAAAAGACTTTGATTGTAAACATAGTAAACCTGTGAGGTATAAACACTATCAGGGAATAGTTGAAAAAACTGCTGAGCATGGGCTTCTACTTCAAAAAAATGTTTTTGTTGATATAAACTTTTGATGTTCAAAACCTGAGATTGCTCTAAGGACAGTTTTTGTTGATAAAACTCAATATTATTCCAAGCTGTTTCGTCCCCCTCATTTAGCCGCTCTAATAATTTGGAAAATTCGTCACTAGTGGACAGGTCCCCACCCGACGACGCTGTTCCCTTTTTTTGTTCTTCAGCACTCTCCTGATATTCAGAGGAAAAGAAGGAGTGTCGAGGCGGTACAGAAAACAGCGAGGTTGGAATACTTTGGAGTTCTATCCACTCTGGCTGACTTAGTATACTCTGTCCCATGAGGGAATGCACTCCCATCACCATCAATAATCCTGTAATTGAAAAGCTTCTGAACATAGCTGACTCTCTCTACGGTCCTTGGTGTTCTCTGCGTTTTTACGTTAATTTGAGTCAATTAGCTAAAACCCAAACCCTAGACCTTATTCCTGAATTGTCTTTATTTCACACCAGGATCCCTCAAAATCTGAGTACTGCACACGAAGAAATATGCGATGATAACGTGTTGATGTCAAGATCTCAATTCGCAATTGATTTCATGATAGCGCCATTAATAAAAACGATTCGGCTTTCTGTAATAGGGGAACCAATCCATCGATCAGATAGCGTCATACCCACCGACAAATTTCGGATAGGATCAGCCCAACCTCCTGATCCTCCAAGCCCCAAGTGACCAAAGGCTTTTTTGATAAAACCCGAGGGTGTTGGAATACTATGATACCCCATTCTCCAGTAAAGAATCACAGGGATAACACGATCCAAGCGACGGCTTTGGACGCGATTAACGCGTGATAAGGTATCCTGTGAAAGTAATTTCACGTTTCCCAAGCGACCACCCCCTGCTAATACGGCATAAAGTTTTGCAAGAGATCGTGCGGTAAAAACACCGTTGGCGGCAGGAATCGGTGTGCTGAGATATTCCGGATCACTATTGAATAATTGATGAACATTATCCGGCAATAAAGCATTCTTAATTCGTCTAAAGCTCAAAGGCAGACTTTTGGGCAAGATTTCCTGGGGAAATTTTGGGGCATGTTTTTCAATAAATTGAATCCCTTTAACAATGGGTGGATCAATAATTTCGGCTAGACGATGCATTTGGTCGGGCGGAAGGCCAATATACAATCCATCCAAATCTAAAGGCTGTACCAATTCTTCATCTAGGACTTCCATAAATGATTTGTGGGTCACACGTTCAATTAACTCTCCTAAAAGCCAGCCGTAGGTTAGAGCATGATATCCCGTTGATTTACCTGGGCGATGTGAGGCTTTACTTGCGGCCAAAAGACTCGTGATATGCTTCCAATCCTGAATTTCTGAAAAATCGCTGATCATTCCTCTTAAGTTATACAAACCTGCTTCATGGCACAGCAAATGACGAATTTTTATTTGACCTTTTCCTTGTTGATCAAACTCTGGCCAATATGAAGCAATCGGCTCTTCATAATCAATGAGTCCACGGTCTGCTAACACGTGAAGCAAGGTCGTCGTTACTCCTTTGGTCGTTGAAAAACTTAATGCTAACGTGTCTTTTTTCCAAGGATTGCCGGCTTTGTCTTTAACCCCACCCCAAATATCTACAACCGGCTCTCCCTGATAATAAACACAAAGTGCCGCCCCCCCTGAAATTTGCTTTAACTGACGCTCAAAAGCATCTGCCACTCTCCAAAAGTTAGGATCAATAGTGCCATCAATCATTTTATCTCTTCTAATGAAATTATTCTTAGTGTCCCTCGGCCTTTCATCAAATCAACCATGAAGTTCAAGGCTATCCCTATACAGTATAGTAAACCTATCAATTTAATCAATAATATTAATATTTAGGGGAATGTTTTAAGGAGCTTGATCGTAAGTTCAGCCATTTTGACGGTAGCCCTGAGTTTCGTCCCAGGGGATACCACGCACATTGTTCCTCGGGGCGAAACCCGAGGCTACCCCTGGCCGAAGTTAGACCCAACCCCGTTTTAAGGGTAGTGCGTTATGACAACCCATTTTCGGGCAGCTATCTGACATCATATTGATGTACGAAATGATTTCAAGAAGGACGTTGAAAACATGCGGTACCTCCCCAATCCATCGTGGAAGGAAGATGCCAAAAAAGGTAACCTCAAGCAAAAATAATTTGCCTTTTATTTCTGCTCACTCAAACAAGCCAATTCTTTAAAGGCAATCACACGGTCTCCCGCTTTGACAACCAAAGGTTTACCGCTAGCATCCAACTGCAGGTTTGCCAAATTTTTTAAAGAAGCAGCCACATCAGTTGTCGCTTCAGTTAGATTATCTGTATATCCTCCACTTGATTTCAAGAAAATATAACGCGAAGTCGACACAGTAATATTACACTGATACGGATTACCATTGGGATCCTTTGCCGGGAAGGGACATTTACTACTAACGGTTCCCGCTTTTGGATCCAAACCAGAAACATCAACTAAATCGAGCTTATTATGTGTTGCTAAGTCATCATTACTAGAGATGGCTGCTGTGGAAACAATTTTGGTGATCAAATCCATCATTGTAATTGCTGGAGTAGTACAGTCTCCACCATTATCCATTTTATCCACAGATTCTTTCACCGCTTTGGTAAATTGACTGTCGGATTTGAAACCTAAACCATCATCAGTCGGATCAGTCTCGTCAACTTCCAATTCATCGGTTAACAGGGTTGCTCTCTGTGCGTACATAGAAATAAAATCAGTCGGCTTCGTAATATCAGCATTGTCTTCAAAAATATTGGTTACCTTATTCATTCTGATAATAGGAATGATATCCGTAATGGTTTGCACCTGAGGACATCCGCCCTCCCCGTCCTGATCCAAGTCTATGATGTCATCAAATTTCCCTTTATCCGTATCAAAACTCGGAGGAATGACTCCTGTATAGTCAGGTTTACTATTCTTAACCATCTTTAAGCACTTTAATCCATCAAATGGAGACTCAGTAACAACAGCATAGGAGTAGGATAACTTGTCTCCAATTCCATCATTATTCGTATCGATGAATGTTGCGGTTGGAGTAATCAACGTATTGATTTTCCTCGCAAAATAGACATTCCCCTTATTGTTTATGATCTGAAAATACTTGTCAGACACATCAATATCCGATGCGCTCTTTTCTCCTACAGTCTGTCTCAGTCCGGTAAAGGAATTTTGTTCCTGTTCCGTTATTTCGCCATCCCTGTCCTTGTCAATCTCACCGAAAGTGCGGACAATCAACTCACCTAACATGGCAAAAAACGATATTTCCATATCCCTCCGGGGTCTTTCATACATAGCCCCATCAGGGTCCGTTGGGACAGGACGCCTACCTGAATCGTTGCATTTTACCTCAGCAGTCAACGTCGTAACCAAATCTGCGGGACCAACAAGACACAACGCGTACTCATAAAATCTGAGAATCCCCGTTTCCGCATCTTTCCAACCATCAGCATCAGCACCTGTGAATTTTGAGAGCTTTAATGTCTTGCTGAAATTATCCGTTGCACCTGATGCCAAAAAAGAGCCAAAGCCAAAACCAGCCATACCCAAGTAGGCACTCGCACGCTCATAAGTGTCGCATTTCAAGTCATCAGCGACTGCGGAATAATCAGCCTTATCAAGCTTATCCTGACAGGATTCTGTATTATCACCCGCTGAGCAGGTTACCAGGAAAAAACTGATAATTACCAATCCAGTGAAAAGACGAAAATACTTGCATTTCATGGTCAATCCTACGTTAATCAATATTATGGTGTTACAAATCCGACTCATCAACCGACGCATATGAGTCACTAATCAATGGCAACTTAAACAAATCAATTTCTGATCAAATTTCATTCTGTCAAACAAAGCAGCTCTTGAAACGTGATGATGCGGTTTCCTTTTTCATTACCTTTTGTCTTCATATCGGAGGTCAGTTGTTTAACCGCTTCCAACGCACTGGCAATCGTTTTAGAGTCAGCCTCCGAATAAATATCCGTATAAGTCCCATCTGTTTTCCTATAGACGAGTCGACTGCGTGTAATCTCCACATCACAGTTCGCCAAGGGACACTTTGTCGTCATCTGCCCATCTGGACTGGGATCAAGTGCCAAAACATCTTGAACGGATAACAAATTTTTCTTTCTTACTTCCTGAAGCGTTGTCGCGCCATTCTCAGCAATTCCCGCCAGTAACTCAAAAACCTTCGCCTGTACATTCCCGCAAATACCTCCGTTATCCATTTTTTCAACAGTCTCATTCATTGCGTTTAAAAACTCGCTGTCCGGTCTAAACCCCAATTGTACCAGCTCATCTTCTAATGCTGAAGCTCTTTGCGCATAAATAGTTAAAAAATTCAAAGGCTTTTTAACATCAACACCCTCTGAAAAAAAATCCGTAATCGCCTGTATCTGTATGATAGGATAAACCTCTGTAATAAAACTTGCTATTTGGCCACAGGTCGAAACTTTCGCTATCTTTTCAAAATTCTCAGGAACAATTCCCGAAAAGTCCACCCCCCTTCTCATACACTTAAAACCCTCTTCAGTCCGAGAAACCCCTGAAGCATCAACCACAGGCGCTATTGTGTCCAAATCGGGGGCAGGGACACCATTCGGAAAGAGCGGCGTACCATCCGGTTTTTTTAAATCACTCGAGATAATAACAGGATCTCCATTCAAATCCAACAAAGGTTCCGCCGTTGACGGATCCAAAATAGGGCGCCCATTCCCATCCAAGAGAAACTGAGGAATTAGATTTCCTTCCAAATCCCACCCAAAGACAGCATCCCCATTCTTATCAACGGTAAACGAAGTCTGCATATATTTCAACGTGGTTAGATCAGGAATCGCAACTTGCGATTTTTTTAAGAAATACACCTCATCATTGGCAATCATCTGTAAAACCGATTCATCTACAGTAATACTTGAGGCCTCACCGGAACCCCCGCCTGAAGACTGTACTCCTGAGAAAACATTCTGTTCTGTTTCTGTTATCTCTCCGTTACGGTCACGATCCATCTCACCAAAGGTACGGACAATGATATCGCCTAAAATTCCAAAAAAAGAGAGTTCCAAATCCCGCCGTCGTCGAGAAACTTCCAAGTTCCGACTTCCTGAATCCAGACACTGATTTCCCTCGGCATCCTGAATCAAGACACGGACCATTGAGACAGGACCTACCAGACACAGGGCTTGGGAATAATATCTGAGGATTCCCTTTTTGGAATCTTTCCATTGATTGAGGTTGCCACGTTTTCTTGAGTATTTATCGAGTCCTAATGTCTTGCTAAAATTGGCGCTTGCCTTCTCTCTCAGAAACGTTGAAAACCCGAACCCCGCAAGCCCCAAATACCCACTCGCCCGCTGGTAATTATCACAACCCTCCTTGTCCAAGGCAACACTCTCAAACTCACCTTCATCCAGCCTAATCTGACAATTCCTTGCTGGTTCCTCACTGGCACAACCGGCGCACATCATTACGCAGGTCACAAGTAGAAGCGATTGTTTCAATAGCTGAGTAAATCGCATCTTGTCCTCTCTGCGAAAAAACCGCAATCATTACTTTTGAGCGCCCTCATTTGCTGGGACCTCGCCTCCTTCAGGAATCGTTACCGGTTGCTTTTCAGCACTTTGGGTTGAACTCTCTTCCCTTTCAGAGTCCTCAGGGACTTGAACTTCAATGACTTCTTCTGTGGATACAGCCTCTTTAGCAGGTGATTTTCCGGGTTCCGCAGAAACTTCAGGAACGTAAGAGGTTTCAACAGTTTTGAGCTTAAGGCCAATCATGTTCCGTGTCATTACGTCTAAGCCAGAAAGGGCATCAACCTTACTTTGCACCAGCAAAGGAAAGATACTGTATCCTTTTAGCATGGCTTGGATATAAAGTCGTTTTTCCGTTAAATTTGAGGCATTCGCGGCAGCAGAAGCCAACGACTCCAACAGCGGAACGGGGCTGAGATTCTGGGCTTTAAGAGAGGGATAAATCATCCCGACACCCATTAGCACTTGATGACGTTTTAGCATAGAATCAGCGCTATTGATGGCCCGTATCGCAATCTCTTGCAGGTTAGCATTTCGCAGCACCAAACCACGATTCAAAGCGGCAACCGTGATTTGCAACATGAGCTCTCTTTTCACTTGAGCTTCCGGTGCCTCCTCAACGTTGGCAAAGAGCCAGTCCGTTGGATCAAGTCTAGGGATTGAAGAATCCTGTACTTCAGAATCTTGCATTAACATTTGCTGGTAAAGTATGGCTTCCAAGTGAGTTTCAAAGAAATCGCTGGAATGCCCTAAAAAATCAGCATAATCGGAGCTTCCGATGACGGCTTCTTTAGTTGCGGGAACCCCGTACAAATTGACCTTTTCCAATGCCCCCTTGACCACTAAACGGACATCTGCCGGAATATTCTCTTCATCCTGCCATTCTTTCGCAATACCAATAAATTTTTCTTCCATCTCAGGGAAGAAATGAAAATGATGAATCCGTCCAGCCAAGTGCGCTAACATGGCTTTGGTTGCAGGAGCGATGTCTTCGTCGTCAAGCCAGCCTTCAATCTCTTTCCATAAACGTTCTTTAAGCTCCTGATAATCCTCACTCCATTCGGCTTTTAGCTCTGTTTCCCATTTGGTGGGATCTCTTCTATCATCTTCATCACAAACGTCGATAGGACAGTTCTGAGGAGAAGGAGCCGTCAACAAGAACTTTTCGAACATTTCCACGGTTACATATTGCAGATACGGAGACATGTCATCCAAACGACCCATCAGGAAATCCAGAGCATCCTCACGCTCATCGACTTCCATGGGAATGGTCATCAAAACATCATCCTCTTCTTTCTGATAACCTTCGTCTCCAATCACCAAATCCATCACAGCCTGGATGACAGCGATTCGATGATCCGTGCTCCAGTTATCGCTATCCAAGGCCTTGGTGAGACCAAACCGATTTTCATCGAGGACCACTTTCAAACGATACTTTGAGCGGTTTTGAACATCCCAATCGTCACTGTAGAAAGCAAGGAAGGCCAAAGCACCAAGAGCCATTTCCCGTTTCCCGGGTTCATCCAAATATTTCGACATGTACCTTAAGTTCTTGACGGCACTGAACTGCTGATCCGTATGCCCGTCATACCCCTTAATCTTTAATTCTTCCAGGGATTGCTTTAGAGTGGCATAGTCATCACTCGTATTAAACGTCAAATAGGTAAGCCTCCCTTGAGAAGTACAACCTATCATGAATAACGCCAAACTAAGAAGCCCCAACAGGGGAATCCATCCTTTACATGCTTTCATAGTGTTGCCTATTGCTGTAGTTACATCCATTAGTAAATAAATGATAATTGAGCGCTAATACGTTTATCCTCTTTATCTCCGGCAAAGTCTCCAATTTCCTGTGACCAAACGGCGACATCAATTTTGGGAATGATGATCAACCAAGGCAGGTTTATTGTTAAGCCGGCAGTATTGTAAGGACCGTTGCGTCCTACGCGAAAAGAGAGCATATGATGACCATTATACGCTTTGAGATAGGCTATCTCCGCCCCCATTTTCAAGTTTATCAGAGTAAAAGTGTCTTCAGCAAAGCCTTTGGCGTTAGTCACATCAGCATAATCAGCAGCTAAAGTAATATCAAAACCTTGTAACTCGGACTCTGAGGAAATCCCCACATCAATTGTCGTTGGAATATTACCCGCATTTCCAAAGTCCAAACCGCCTATATTTTTGACAACAGCCGCAAGTTTGGTATGAAAGTTACTGATGCTATCAATATTGTAAATTCCTCCCACATCCAGTGCCGTCGCATTGGTTGAGGAAAACTTATCAATCAAATCACTGGTCTCGTTGTCATCAATGGCCTTGATGATCGCTTCATCAGTGATATGCAAGGTTTCCCGAATTCCGCTACGGTTAATCGCCTTAATACCAACGCCAATATCCAATTTATAATCCAGGTAACTTAAAGCAAAACCCGCTAAAACTCCCACTTGGGCAAACCCCTTTACCTCAAAGAAAGGAACTACGGGGTTATGGACAGTAGCGTCCAACACAAAATTTTGGAAAATCGAATAGGCCCATCTTGATGTGGTGATACTCAAAGCGGATAAATCCTGTTCGATCAGGATTTTGCGTCCGGTAATGTCAGCCAACTCAGAAATGGTGTCATCTCCGAGCGAAGCCGTGTCTTGGTTCGTAGTTAAGCTTCCACCAAGCAGGTAGTACATGTTGTGGGTCACTGAGCGCAAACCGGCAGGGTTATAGTACAACGCCATTTCGTCATTTGCCACAGCAGTGAAAGCATCCCCCATGCCCCGAGCACGAATGGACTGCCTTATATAGTCCGGTTCATCTGCATACGCAGAAAAAGCCCCCCAAAGGAGGAAAAAAGACGTAAAACACAGAATCCAGTAATTTTTAACAATCAAGCTCATCATGGTTTTCTTTCAAGAAGGGTCTAATGATATAGGCGAAGCAATGTTCCTACTGCCCTCTGCTAATCAAATTGCGATAGATAATCAAGTTTTTTTTCAGTTTTCGCTGATTTATTTTACAGAACCAAAGAAGTATTCGATTCTGGAATTCATATTTTGACATTTGTGATGCCTTTGATTAATCATGAAGGATTTGATTTTTGATAATTAGACCGTCAGGAGAAGTAGGGCATGAATAAAAAGCACAAGGTTTTAACGGACATCGTTTTATTTTTATTGTTTTTATGTATCCCGTTGGAAGGATATGCGGCCAAGGTAGAGCCTCTGGATCTGTCAACACCTCTGATTCAAGCGATTCGGGAGGATGATATAAGTGACGCCTTGCAGTTAATCAACACGGAGGTTGATGTAGACGAAACCGATGCGGAAGGTCGTACGCCTGTGATGTGGGCTATCAATTTGGATCGAGATCACGAACTTATTTCTCAGTTAATTGATAAAACCAAAAAACTTGATGCACGGGATAAAAGTGGTCAGACCGCATTGATGTTCGCGGCAGGTAGGGGCAATATCAGTGCTGTTAAAAAATTATTGGGCCTGGGGGCCGATTTCAATATTGCGGATGGTTATGGAAATACAGCCGTCATTTGGGCAGAACGGAGAGGATACCCTTTAACCGCGGCCATCATAGAAACCTGGGAAAAGCCATCGTCTCCTGAAAAACCGCTTGTAGGTGTTCATCACCAGACTTCTGGGAAATCCCCTTTTTCGTACAACCAGGATCAGGCGATTAGTATTGAACAGCCATTCATTTACGGTTTGCCTGCAGGCAAGCCGGCACAAATTCTAACCGATCAGAACGATCTTTTTTACATTGATTACGGCAACAAAATTTATGTTTTTTCTGAGCAATTTGATTA
Organism: Deltaproteobacteria bacterium TL4; assembly: GCA_051382335.1. Taxonomy (GTDB): domain Bacteria; phylum SAR324; class SAR324; order SAR324; family NAC60-12; genus JBBCAX01. The sequence goes on along the minus strand of JBBCAX010000017.1, from coordinate 40,175 downwards.
TCATCTCGTTTTCGATATTCCCGCAAAACTTTATCCCAAAACGATTCAGTTCAGCAATATTGGGAGTATGAAACAGCGAGGACAAGAGGTGAGTTCGCTGGATGATCCTTCAGTGACAGAGGAAATGTCGAAGCTGATTAAAATCGCAAAAAAGAGCAATCCAAGGCGTTTTTACGAATTTCAATTTGAGACGGTAGTCAGTCCCAATGGGAAGATATACTCGATGATCGAATCGTCCTACGATGAAAATATTAAATCCCAAGAAGAAGGAAACATTTCATACAACACGCTGCATTTAGCTCAATGCGAGCGGGAAAAATGCACCTATAAACTTCTGAAAAGCTGGTCTAATGTAAGCTCTGAAGAACAGAGAATCCGTTTTCGCCCTTCTGAATTAAAAGTCTCCAAACAAAACCGTTTGTTTTTTACTATTGAACAAGTGAAATATTCAGGACTTCGGGTTTATGACCAGAAAACGATTTATTACGTCGAACAATCAGAGGAGAGCAAAAGCGAATACGAAAACCAGTACCACCAGCATTTTCCTGCTCCTAAGCACCCAATGATTTCACTTCAGCAGTTTATAATCAATGGGGTTGAAAAAACGCCTCCATTTCAACGAAGCAGTCAGTACACACAAACCTTACTTGACGATTCAAAGGGATTTCCGCATGTATTTTTTCATGATCCTTCAGATCGTAGTTTTTACCATTACTTCTACAATAATACCACGGATCGCATTGAAGAACAAAGAGTGGATCGATCGGAAAGCGGTACAGAACATTTAATTTTTAAGACAGAAGATGAGTTTTGGAGTCTCCATTATTTTTTCCGAGACCCTTTTCACAAAGGACTATTAGTCACGGAACAGCAAATTTCTGAAGGCAAAATCAAGAAACAATTCGTGATTGATGCTTCTAAAGAAAGGAGCACAGGCGAAGAGTTGGTTGGTGCGCAATCCTCGTCAAATCGGATTTTATTCAGTTATTTATCGGATAGTCACAAGCATAAGCGAGAGTACGTGATGCTGTCCAAAATACAGGATTTAGAACATCTTGGACAACAATTCTCCCAGTATGGAGATTCTAAAGGACCTGGCTACCTTAGTGCCAGAAATGAGGAAGAAAAAAAAGTTCTCATTGATGATTTAGCTTCTGCGCATCTTCATGAAATCCGAAACCTTCGACTCAGCTTCGGACTTGGTGTGCAGTATCTTGATTCCAACATTGATGTTAAAACACCACAAAAAAGCCCCCAGGTTCCCCACCCCTATGATCCCCAGTATATCCTGTCGGATGGATGGTTGAACCTCTTTGTGCTTGAAGGACACTTTGGTCAGACCTCTTTTGGCATTCAACAACTCGCAAAAATCATGGAGGACCAGGTTGAGATTTCAGGCTCAAAAGAGGCCAAACAATTGAATCATTGGAAAGGTCAACTGGGATGGGAAAAATTATTTTTGGACTATGATGCTAAACTTGAAAGCGAGCGGATGACAACCGCCGTTTTTTTCAAAGAGCACTCCAAGCAAGTCGAAAGTCAATCTTTTCAGATGAATTTTCAGGAATTCAAACTGAGTTTGTTGTCATTAAATCGGCATCATTTTGGTGTGTTATTTCAAGAGTATAATTTTTTTCAGCCGCTCTTCATCTACAAAGCGGCAGCGGGCGAAAGTAGTTACGAATTTGACTCTCAGGCAATAGGCGATGTGAACGTTAGAAATTGGATGTTTCATTATGGATTCTCTACTTTGGATTACTTCGTCAAGTATGAAACTGAAATGAATAAAGGATTTGTTGATTTTGAGCTACGTGCAGGAATTTCTGCCGCTGAATTAAGGGACACGCTTCAAGGCGTAAAATCACCAAAGATGGACTGGACCCCTATTGGTGAACTTCGCTTAGAACTAGGATGTTTTTTTTATCAACGTTACGAGGGCTTAAATCAAACAGGAGGCACCATCAGAATGAGTTATCGTGCCGAGGCACTTCAAGAAGGCAATACGTCAACCCCCAAAGACCGAAAAGGGACTTCGGGTGAGGAGTATCAATTTGCCTATCAACGTTCAGAATTACGCCATGGCCCCTTGCTATTTTTCTCGCTCAACTATTAAAGCTCGGAACATTGAATTTTTTTTGGTATTTTTATTTCCAAAGCTGTTTTTTTCATATTCATCTGATACGTACTAGATTAGTGTCTGGAGTCGTAAGAAAACTTGATCAAGTTGAAGGTGAAACGATAAAACAAACTCTATTTGTAACTGGAATTACTGATCGGAAATTATGGATGTACCCCCTTTAACGCATATCTTGGAATTATTTCCCTTTCTTGAAGGCAACGAAACAGAGTTTGTAAAGGATCTCTCTCTCTTTTCACGGGTGGCGCGATATAAAAAAGGAGAACTGCTCATTCAGGAAAACAGGATCAACGAGACACTCTATTTATTGGTGGAGGGGAGAGTCACGATGTATTCAGGCAACACCTGGGTTTATACCTTGGAGGGGCCTGGAGAGATGTTTGGTGAAAACACTATAATTACGCATTCTCCCAGCCCTATCAGTGTTGAAGCTTCAACCGATTTGATTGTAGTGACAGTAAGTGGAAATAACGCGGATCTTTCCTTACAAAAGAGCTTTGAACACACGAATGCCGTGCTTTATCGTTTGATTGGAAGTATTTTGACACAAAAATTACAATTAACCACTAATCGGAATGGTCTCTCTTTTGGTAGGGAGCCTTTTATCGACAAAATCACCGGTTGCTGGAATAAAGATAAATTCATGATCGACCAGGCAAGTGCGGATCATTCTCACACGATTCTCGCTTATTTAAAAGTTCGGAAATTTAATGAAATTAATGACGGATTAAGTTTTGAGGCTGGAAATGAAGTTCTTCGATATATCGCAGAAACATTAAAAACCACTTTGCCCAGAGAGACCGATATCTATCATGTCTCAGGATCTGAATTTGCCCTGATGTTTTCAAAAAAAGAGGAAGAGGCGCTCGAATTGATGGAAGCGGTTAGAGATAAGATCAGTTCCGAAAAACTGGTTTATGGAAACTTTCGCATCGTCATCAAATTAGCCATAGGACTGGCTTCGCAGACTTCAGACGATATGTATCATCATGCACATTTGGCCTTGGGAGAATCAAAAAATCAGGAAGGGAGGACGGTTTTTTATAACAGACATTTTGATACGACCGATGTCCATTTGAATTATTTGCAAAAAGCAGGAGCCATTCAGGAATCGTTTGAAAACAACATGTTCATTCCTGTATTTCAAGGGATCAGGGATAATCGTAAAACCGGGCCACGGTATGGCCAGATTTATAAATTTGAAACCCTCATGCGCTTAAAAAATGCGGGACAGGTGCTTTCGCCTTTCTTCTTTATGAAGGTTCTTGAATATTCAGGAGAAATGACTCGTGCGACCAAGTTGGTCATCATGAAAAGCTTTGATGAAATGTTCAATACCGATTATGAGTTTTCTGTCAATCTGACGGAATACGATTTAAAGGACGAAAGCATGCTCGACTTCATCAAGCTTCAACTGCGTGGAAACCGGATTGAACCGTCCCGTGTGACCTTTGAAATCTTGGAAAACATGAGTCTGAGCAATAATAACTCTGCCACGGATACCCTGTTAGCGCTTCGGGATATGGGGTGTAAGCTGGCCATTGATGATTTTGGCGCAGAACAATCGAATATTGCACGGCTATTGGCCATCAGACCTGACTATATAAAAATTGATGGGATTTTTATAAAAAAATTACCGCATGATGAAAATAGTCGTATTATTGTGGAAACTGTCTTGGAGCTTGCAATGCGGATGAATACGGAAATCATCGCTGAGTTTGTCGAAAATGGAGAAATTCAAAGTTATTTGGAAGACATTGGCGTTCACTATTCGCAAGGATATCATTTTTCCAAACCATCGGAAACACCTATCCCCTTCCCGATCAGAAAAAAGTAAGGTTCCGCTGTCGCAAGTTTATTTAGAGGCCATAGGTTACAAAAAAATTTAAATTAGAAAAACCAACAATCTTTGTACTCAACAATCTGACGGCTTGAAATGCGCATTTGATCCGGTTATAGTTCGGGCAACAATTCCTAAACTAGAGAGAGAACATGCATTACATTAAGCAAACCAAGTCGATTTGTCCTGAAGATCTCAAAGTATTGGACGCTGAACTTTGGGAAATTGGAAATCAGGTCATTATGAAAAAAAATTGCCCTGAACACGGTCATTTTGAAGACGTTTATTGGGGAAACTATGAGGAGTATCTTCGAGTTCAGCAATTCAGTAACCAGGGAAGGGGATTAGATCACACCAAAAAATCTGAATTAGGCTGTCCTTACGATTGCGGGTTGTGTGAGAATCATAAAGTTCATACGACTTTATTAATTATTGAGTTAAACAATCAGTGTAATCTGCAATGTCCTATTTGTTATGCAGAAGCGAATAGTAAAGAGGAAGTTAAAGAACTCAGTAAGGAACAAGTCAGAAAAATTCTTGAGTATGCACACCAGGTTAATAAGCCGTACAAAGTAGGGGGTATTGCCAACAGTGGCGGTGAACCGACATTACGAGATGACTTGCCCGAAATCATTCAGATGGAGAAGGACCTTGGATATAACTATATCATGGTTCTGACCAATGGACTGCGACTCGCTGAAGATCTTGAATATTTCAAGAAATTGCGAGATTTGGACGTATTGATCTATTTACAGTTCGATGGCGTCAGCCCTGAACCCTATCTCAAAATAAGGGGACGGGATCTTTGGTCCGTTAAACAAAAGGTCATCGAAAATGCCAGACTTATTGGATATAACAAACTCACCCTTGTTCCTACGCTGACCAAAAGCATCAATGATCATCAGGTTGGCGATATTTTAAGGTTTGCGGCAAAAAACATAGATGTGGTTAAATACGTTTCGTTTCAACCTGTTACGTTTTCAGGACGAATCAATCGTAGTCAATTAAAACAGAAACGAATCACGATTCCCGATGTATTAAAGCTGTTGAACGAGCAAACCCAAGGTGAGATTCAAGAAGGTGATTTCTTCCCGTTATCCATGACTCAAACACTCGGGGAAATGGTTACAAAGGGAGGGAAACCTCAGGATTTTTGTGTTCACCCGCATTGTGGAATGGTAACCACAGTGGATTATAAAAATGGTAAGTTTTCACCCATTCCCCGACTCATCAATAATGAAAAACTCTATCATACCATGCACAGAGCTTTTGAACTCAAATGGCCACGGTGGAAAATTTTCTTAACCCTTGCCGTCAGTTTGATACGTTATGTAAACCCAAAACTTTGGGTTAAATTGATTCCTGCTATTTTGCTCACCCAAGACTCCCCAAAGGCCGTTAAAACCTTGATCACCGATTGGCTTCCAGACCAGTGGTTGACCATAGGCATCATGCATTTCATGGACCCTCATAATTTTGATTTGGAACGCCTCCAAAACTGTAATTTTCACGTAGGCATCCTGGATCAAGACTCGAATCCCAAACTTATTCCTTTTTGCTCCATGAATAACATCCATAGGACGCCTCCCCCTACACCGTAGAATTTTGCCATCCCGGGACTGGTTTGATTTTCAATGAATTTTTTGTTTCAACGGAGCATTTCCTAAGGTCTGGGGGTGGAGACCCCCTTGGTACATCCATCCCAAGGGCCTGTTGCACCAACAGCCCGTCTCGTTTCTATCCGCAGAATTCATCCACCTGACATCAGATGCTAATTGACTTTCCGAAAAAATTAACTTAAGGGGAAAAGAGGAAGTGTGAATTCAAGCGTCATTCATTTATTGTTCATCAACTAAAGAGGGAATATGGAATTAATAGCAATTGGTGGTGTAATCGTGCTTTTTGTGGTCATTTTGCTGTCGAAAGGGATCTATATTGTAAGGCAAGGGGAAGTGATGGTCATCGAGCGTTTGGGGACGTATCACACAACCCTCAACTCGGGCTTGAATTTTATCATTCCCTTCATTGACACACCTCGTGCGGCAACGTGGCAGAATGATGGGATTATTGGTCTATACCCTCGAGTGGATATTCGGGAAATGGTCTTGGATGTTAATAAACAAACGGTCATCACAAAAGATAATGTAGGACTTACGGTGGATGCCATCATGTATGTACAAGTGACTGACCCTAAACGAGCGGTTTATGAAGTCGCAAATTTACCTGCCGCAGTTTCACAACTGGCTCAAACAACATTACGTTCCGTTGTTGGTGAACTTGAACTCGATGAAACACTGGCCTCACGGGATCGGATCAACACGGGGTTGAAAGTGGTGTTAGACGAAGCCACCGATAAATGGGGGGTCAAAGTGAGTCGGGTTGAAATACGAGACATCACGCCTCCAAGAGATGTGCAAGAAGCGATGGAAAAGCAAATGCAGGCGGAGCGAGGTCGTCGAGCGAAAGTGTTGGAAGCTGAAGGCGACAAACAATCCAGAATTGCCCGCTCTGAAGGAGAAATGCAGGAAAGTATTAACCAGGCGCAAGGGGAACGGGAAGCTTTGATTCGAACAGCAGAAGGTGAAGCCGAGTCGATACGAAAAGTCGCTGATGCCCAAAAAGACGGCATTTTAAAAATAGTTGCGGCCTGTAATGGAAACGTAGAGCTTGCGGTCAAATATATCATCGCGCAGTCCTATATTTCTGGATTCCAGAATTTCACACAACGTGCGGGAGATAAAGTCTATATCCCCTTTGAAGCCAGTGCTTCTTTAGGGGCAATGGGAAGTCTCGCGGATCTGTTTAAACAGAGTCAATCCTGATGGAATGGTTAGCTCTTTTCCAAAATTTGGAACCATGGTTTATATTTTTTATCGTCGGCATCCTGCTTTCGCTGTTGGAAATTTTTCTCCCGGGTTTTGTTTGTCTGCCCTTGGGAATAGGCGCCTTAATCGCCTCCCCTTTTTCAAGAATTCTCCCCTTTTGGGCCGCACTGATCGCTTGGGCTGCGGCATCATCTGCGGTATGGATCGTGATCAAGCGGATGTTTCGACAAAACAAAATACCGAACTTTCGATCGAATGTGGATGCGTTGGTTGGAAAAAAAGTGTTGGTAACAGAAGCCCTTGATCCAAAGACGCAATCAGGGAGGGTTAAAATCTATGGGGAAGACTGGACCGTCATTGATGTCGGAGAAGCGATTCCGATTAATCAACAAGTTGAAATAGTTGAGGTTATTGGAAATCGTGTCAGGGTTCGCCCTTTGATGGATACAGAAATCTTAAGCGAAAAACGGTTTGATGAAAAACTAGGCTCACTGGTCAATAAACGAGACCCTTAAAACAGCAGCACACACTATGATGAAACATCCTGATTTTCACCAACAAATTAAGCATGGGGTCGAAGTTTTAAAAGCCTGTAGACGTTTATTATTCGTCACAGGTGGTAGTAACTATTTGTAATAAAATAAGTATTTTTGTTGCTGTAGATGTTCAGAGAATTAATGACACAGTAGAAGGGGGTTTGTTCATGATAGACGAAACAAAATTCGAACAGATTCACAAGATGATTCAGGAGATCTCTGGTGGGACCTTAGAACTTGGATTGCAGTCTGCTACTCAGGACGCTCCTTTTGACAAAATCAAGGTTGCTTTAAATAAGCTGGCTGTCAGGTTGGAAAGCGACCATATCACACTGGAAAAAACCCAAAAAATTGAAGAACATTTACAAATTATTACCGGTGCCTTAGCCAGTATGCTTGAAGGCGTCGCTATTGTTCGTGTCAAAGATCAGACGCTTGTTTATGCGAATACCTCCTTCAATGATATGTTTGGTTACGAAGAAAATGAATTAGCGGAAAAGTCCATACGAATCCTTTTTGCCCCTTCAGAAAGATCCTTCGAGGCTTTTACTGAAGAGGTCAGTTCCACCTTGGAAAAGGAAGGAAGTTGGGAAAATAAAATTGAGCGCATCAAGAGTAATGGAAGTCAGTGTTGGACTCATACCAAAATCACTTCCTTTGACCACGAAGGGGTGGGCGTGTTCTGGCTCATGCTCTGCGAAGATCTTTCTGAAAAAATTAAATCAGAAAAAACCTTACATCATAGTGAGAGTTTGCGACGCCTATTGATTGAAAATCTTCCGGATACCTCTGTCTTTCTCTTCGATCATAATTTCCGCTTTTTAATCGCACAAGGGCATTCTCTCAAAGAACAAGGGTTTGTCAATATTGAAGGTAAAGTGCTGAGAGAGGTTGTTCCTCAAGAAAAAGCGCAAGAATTAGAGTTCTATTACCAGAAAATTTTAAGTGGTGAGGAAGTCCGGTTTGAAAAAAAATATAAGGAACGGATTTACAGGATTCATGGTGTCCCCGTAAGAAATAAAGAGGGAGAGATTGAAGCCGGGTTGATCATGTCGCAAGAAATAACCGCCCAGGTTAATAGGGACAACCAACTTCAACAGACACAAAAAATGGAATCCCTGGGAACGCTTGCGGGAGGAATTGCGCATGAGTTTAATAATATTTTGGCGTCAATTCAGGGGTACTCTGAGTTACTCCTGGAGCAATTTTCCGAAGGCAGTGAAGAGCATGAATATTTGACCAGAGTCGTAAAATCTTCACATCGAGCAGTGGATTTAGTAAAACAAATTTTGGTCTTTTCCAGGATGGATGAAGACACAGAAATTATTTCCATCAAACTCTCAGCGTTACTCCATGAATCCTTGTCCCTGTTGCGCTCAACCTTACCGGCGAATATTGAAATTCGTGTGGACATTGAGGATAATTGCGGTTATGTCGATGTAAATACTTCCCAAATGCATCAAGTGATTTTGAATTTATGCACTAATGCGTTTCATGCGATGGAGCATCAAAATAATGGTATTTTGGAAGTTGGACTGAGGAGAAATCCCAACAAGGTTTTGTATCTCCCTCCTGCTGAGGGACAAATGAGCAAGCCGGAAAACTATATTGAACTTTGGGTTAAGGATAATGGCTGTGGTATTCCGCAAAAACACCTTACTCATATTTTCGATCCTTTTTTTACGACCAAGGAGGTTGGAAAAGGCACAGGATTAGGACTTTCTGTCGTTCACGGTATCGTCTTGAAACATAAAGGGACGATCAGTGTCGAGAGTTCACTTGAGTCAGGAACCAAGTTTACCATTCTTCTGCCTACCGTTTCAAAATTAAAACGGGATAGTTCCAAATTCGGGATGCTCGCTGCTAAAAAAAGGAAATTCCATATTTTGATTGTAGAAGATGAAATCACCATCATGCAAATGTATGAAACCTTTTTAGAAAGAAGAGGGTTTAAAGTGACGGTTACCGAGAATGGTCAAAATGCGTTGAAGTTGTTTCAGAAAAATCCCTATGATTATGATCTGGTGTTTACCGATATGGCTATGCCCAACATGACAGGGAAACAGTTGGCTCGGGAATTGTTGGGGATTCGGGCCGATCTTCCCGTTGTTTTAGCGACAGGATATAGTAGTGTGATCTCAGAAAAAGAGGCAAAAACGATAGGGATTGCTCATTTTCTTCTCAAACCTATTCAACTCGATCATTTATTGGAAGTCATTAATCTTTCTTTAAACCAAGAGGCCTGAGAGGTGACCAGGATCTTCTGCTTTCAATTCAGAGTCACTGACATCTGGTTCAAACCCTGTACGGATCTTACTTAAGGCCTCCTCCGCAAACAGGGATCCGCAGGAAGTCTTAGGCCTTTCTTCGTCATTTGCGTTCTTCAACTTTGTTGGATACTCCTTCTTAATCGCCCCATTGAACCCCCATCGTTCATCTTCGACTATAGACGTTCATTTAAATAAATTCATTTGAGTCTAACCTAGGCTGTGGAGTTCCAAAGCTTGCTTTGGCCAAATCCAAAGAAAGGCCATTGCCTTTCTGGCAAAGCAAGCTTTGGCTCTCCTGAAACAGCGTTGTTTAAACGGATCACGCAACAGGATGAGTTTTCTGAATTTACTTAAATGAACATCTATAGTTTGGATAAAGGCTCACACTAGATGCATTTATGACTTTATCATGACAAATAATGAGGTTAGGATGAGGCTGATTTATCCAGAGTGATCTGTAACCACTTATTTGTAATAATTCAAGGGTAACGAGATTTGCGGTTTCTTCTATGAAAATTCTCAATCATTATCCCTAAGAAATAAATCAATAGTTCAAGAGCAGGAGAACATTTATGAATATCAAACTGGGAATCACACCAAAAATATTAATCTTAGAAATCATGCTATTGTCTTGTACCATTTTGCTTTTGGGGAGTTTTTTTATTCACAAGGTTCGTCATGAGGCTGAACTGGATATTGAAAGTATTGAACAATCCATCATCCAAACGAAGAAGCAGGAGTTAAAAAATATCACCAATATCGTTTATTCCTATATAGATTCAGTTTATTTGGACAGTTCTAACGCTAAAAACACCAGGTCCGAAGCAGAGCTCCAAGCGGATGTTACCAAGAAAATTCAAACCTTTCGGTATGGCACGGAGAACAGCGATTATTTTTGGATACACGCCTACAATCCTAATGATCCTGACACGATGAAAATGATTATGCATCCAACGGTTCCAGCATTAAACGGTGCCGATATTTCTAAATATCGTTATTCTAATGGGCAGCAAAAAGGTGAAATCGTCTATGCCACCGGAATTGAGGGGAAAGTTCCTTTTTTCGCCCAAATGAATCGGGTAGTCCGCAAAAATAACGAAGGTTATGTCCGATACGACTGGCCGAAACCCATAAAAAACAAATTAACAGAACATCAACCTAAACTGAGTTACGTGAGGCTGTTTGATAAGTGGAATTGGGTTATTGGAACAGGCGTTTATTTAAGTGACATTGAAACGGCAAAAAAAGAAAAAATTGAAGATCTTGAAAAAAATACCAATGAAATCGTCTGGGGTATTGTTTGGATTTTCACAGGTATTCTTGTTGTCGCAACGGTTGTTTTGTATTTTATGACGAATTTGATCACCCGTAAAATTAAGGAAATTGTCTCAACTTTTGCGCACATTGCCGAAAAAGGCGATTTGACCAGCCGTGTTGAAATTTATCAGCAGGATGAGATTGGTGAGCTTTCTGAATGGCTCAACCGGTTCTTGGCTCAACTTCAAGAGATCATAAAAGGCATCATAACCTATGCGGATCAATTCAAAAATGAGGCTGAAGAGATGGCACATTCATCAAAGCAAGTGTCATCGAACTCTTCAAATGTTCGCAGTGATGTTTTATCCATTATTTCCAGCTCAGCGGAAGCTGCGGCAGGAACACAGGCAATGGTCCAATCCGCTGAAGAAATGTACTCCAATATTGTTTCCGTTCAAGCCAGTATTGAGCAGCTAAGCAGTAGTATTAACACGGTAGCCGCCTCAAATGAACAAGCTTCTGCGAATATGGCTGGTATTAATCAAAATACGGATCAAGTGCACAAAGATATCAAGTCCGTGGTCAGTTTGGTAGAAACCATGTCAAAAACCATGATTGACGTCACTCAAAACATTCAGGAAGCTATGGTAATTTCCGATAAAGTTCAAAAAAACGCACAAGAGACCTTAGGCACCATGAATCAACTCGGGGAGACCGCTAAAAAAACGGGACAAATCGTAAAACTCATTGCAAGCATTGCGTCTCAGACCAATATGTTGGCACTCAATGCCACGATTGAGGCCGCAAGTGCAGGTGAAGCGGGAAAAGGTTTTGCCGTCGTTGCTGCAGAGGTTAAAAATTTAGCACAACAAACGGCAGAGGCCAACAGTGAAATTGCACTACAATTAGAACAAATGCAGAAGCAAACCCTTGATGCTTTGAAACATAGTCAATCCGTCAGTGATGTGATCTCAAAAGCAGCAGAACTGAATCATTCCAATAAAAAAGCCGTTGAAGAACAAAGTAAGGCAACCACAGCGTTATCTAAAGCCATTCAATCCATTTCAACTTCGAGTCAGGAAATGGTATTGAACATCAAGGAGGCCACCACAGGTTTGAAAGAAATTGCGCGGTCTATGTCTGAGGCCTCACAGGCAGCGAAAGAATCGGCCAGAAATGTGATAGCGGGATCACAGAAAGTTAAGGTCATCAGTAAATCATTACCTCAAGTCGCTGACGAAGTGAATAAAGTCGATAGCAGTATTAAAGAGATAGGGAAAGCTATTGATGTCATGGATACCGAGGCCTCTCATTCACTTTCAAGCGCAGACGCATTGGCAAAAATGGCTATCGAACTCAATCAAATGGTTTCTATTTTTAATGTGGGTGGTGAGAAAAAAACGACGTTACCTCAAGTTATAGGCCGAGGTTGAAGTTAACATTGAAGGGGAAAAATGGCAAAAAAATACAGTTTTCTTTATATTACAGCTTCTAGCACTCAGGAAGCGAAGACTCTGGGGAAAGACCTTGTCGAAAAGCGGTTAGTTGCTTGTGCCAATATTTTCCCTGGGGTGTCCTCTTTTTACTGGTGGGAAGGAAACGTCCAGGAAGATCAAGAAGTGGTATTCGTCGTCAAAACGCGAAAAAAACGAGTTAAAAAAGTCATTAAACGGGTCAAAGTGAAACACAGTTATGCTTGTCCTTGTGTGATTGAGTTACCGATACGTTCAGGTAATCCCGCTTACCTTCAATGGCTTAAACGCGAAACTCGATAGATTCGAAGGTCATTCATGTCCTGCCTGGCTTTTTTCTTGACAATTCGTTGAATCCTCCTAAATATCCCTTACCGAATGTAATTTTAAATCCAAACTGCTCCAATGAGCGGAATGATGGCAGAATCTGCATTTTGTTTAACCTTTGCCAGAGAGAAACTATGGCTTCAACTGATAATCAAAAGACGCCAACTGAGCCTAAAGCGGCCTCAAGCGCCAAAACTGCGGCTGGTAAAACAGCAGCAGCCAAAAAATCGGCCTCAGCGCAACCCCAAACGACTGCCGCAAAAGCAACACCGGAAGCCACTTCCGTTGTAAAAACGGTCAGTAAGACCACGTCTTCCTCAAAGACAGAACAGGATCGATTACCTGTATTAATTGATGGGGTAAGGACTCCCTTTTTAAGATCTAATGGGTCTTACTCACCTTTAATGCCTCATGACCTGGGAAAATACGCATTGACAGGCTTACTTGAAAAAACGGGAGTGGATCCCGGCCTGATTGAGCTGGTGATTATGGGAACCGTTGTGCATGAAACATCGACGCCTAATGTTGCCCGGGAAAGTATGTTGGCGGCAGGGATTCCAAACACCACACCGGCGTATACCGTCAGTTTGGCGTGCATTTCATCCAATGTCGCTGCGGGAAATATTTGTGATATGATTCGACTAGGACGAATGAGGATTGGGATTGCGGGCGGTACCGATACTTCTTCAGATCCGCCTATCCGTTTATCTAAAAAGTTACGACAAGGTTTGGCTCGTTTACAGAAGGCTAAAACGGTGCAAGCCCGATTGAAAGAGTTATCAAAATTGTCGTTTAAAGACCTGGCGCCTGATATTCCATCGATTACTGAGTATTCCACAAAAATGAGTATGGGTGATGCGTGTGAACGTATGGTCAAACGGATCGGCGGAGTGACACGCGAAGACAGCGACGCGTTTGCTGCTCGAAGTCATCAACTGGCAGTAAAGGCCTGGAGTGATGGTATTTTCGAAGGAGAAGTGCTCCGTATTCATGTTCCGCCCAAGTTGGAACTTGTTGAAAAAGATGATGGCCCTCGTGCAAATACAACGCTTGAAAGCTTAAGCAAACTTAAACCAGCGTTTGATAAAATCTTCGGTGTGCTTACAGCAGGAAGTTCTTCCTTTTTGACCGATGGAGCTTCAGCGGTGCTGTTTACTAGTTTGAAACAGGCAAACGCCTTAAATTTAACGCCTAAAGCCGTGATCCAAGATTATGTCTACCGTGCGGGAGATCCGATGGAAGAGTTATTATTAGGACCTGCGCTGACGATCCCGGCCTTACTCGATCAAAATAATCTGAGCATCAAGGATATCGAGGTGTGGGAACTTCATGAGGCTTTTTCTGCGCAAATTTTGGCAAACTTGGCATGTTTGAAATCAACGGAGTTTTGTAAAAACCGGTTAGGACGGAGCAAAGCTTTCGGTGAAATTCCCTTGGAACAAATCAATATTTGGGGGGGGTCTTTATCCTTGGGACATCCTTTTGGTGCAACGGGAGGTCGTTTGCTCACCATGGCGACTAAGCGACTCCTGCGAAGTGGGGCGCGATATGCGGTTGTTTCTGGATGTGCGGCTGGCGGTCATGGATCTGCCATACTTTTGGAAAATCCAAAATATTTGTAATAGCGCAGAAGCTTGTCCAGGAATACCATAAAGGAAAGATCGGGTGCCCTGAAACGAAGCGAGGGCACCGTAACCTAATGAAAGATTCACACTTTAATAGGCAAATATGGATTTAAAAAAACTAAAGCATGTGTCTTTAAAAATCAAGGACCAAATAGCCGTTGTGACCTTTGACGATCAGGACGATAAAGTTAATACCTTAAGTTCAAAATTGTTTGATGAAATCAGTACAATATTTGACCATATTGAAAGCAACCCAGAGCTCAAAGCCGTGGTTTTGATTTCAGGAAAGCCGGATTGTTTTATCGCGGGTGCCGATATCAAAGAGCTTCAATCTCAAACTTCCGCAGAAGGGATTGAAGCTATGAGCAAGATGGGACAGGATTTTTTAAATCGGGTTTCTGAATCTAAAAAACCTGTAGTTGCCGCAATTAATGGTTCTTGTATGGGTGGAGGTTTAGAGGTCGCGCTCGCATGTCATTACCGAATTGCTACGGATCATGGCAAAACCCAGCTTTCCTTGCCAGAAGTGATGTTGGGACTTCTTCCAGGAGCAGGCGGGACCCAAAGACTCCCCCGTTTGATTGGCGTTCAAAAAGCCTTAGACCTCATTCTCACAGGTAAAGTGGTTCGTCCGGAAAAAGCAAAAAAACTGGGTTTGGTGGACCATGTTACGGTTGCAGGAGATGGCTTGGAAAGTACAGCGATTGAAGCTGCTAAAAGATTGGTTGACGGGACGCTCAAAAGTTTTCATCATGACGCTCAATTTCAGGAAAAATTTCTGGAAGATACCTTTGTTGGTCGGAAGATCTTATTTACGCAGGCAAGAACCCTGGTCAAAACCCAAACAGGGGGGCATTATCCCGCTCCTTTAGGGATCTTGGATGTGATTGAAAAAGGGTTGGAAAAAGGCTTAAAATCCGGACTGGAATATGAACGGAAACGTTTTGGAGAGTTGTCACAAACCAATGTTTCTAAAGCTTTGATCAATATTTTTTTCGCACAAAACAATTTAAAGAAGAATCGTTTTGGAAAACCCGAACATCCTGCGAACACGGTTGCTGTACTGGGAGCCGGGTTGATGGGAGCAGGGATAGGCTTGGTGAGTATACAAAAGGGAATGCACGTTTTACTCAAAGACATCAGCCAGGAATCCCTACAAAAAGGGAAAAGAATGGTGTGGGATGAAATGGACAAAAAGGTTAAACGTGGTGCCATGCTTCCTGTAAAACGGGATCAAACCATGGCAAATTTGAACACTCAGGTCGACTATCACCACTTTGACAAATGTGAGATTGTGATTGAAGCGGTTTTTGAGGATCTCCAACTCAAGCAAAGAGTCCTCAATGAAGTTGAAGCTGTCATATCGCCCCATTGCGTTTTTGCTTCGAACACCTCGGCCCTTCCCATTACAGATATCGCTAAAGCCAGTAAACGTCCTGAAAATGTGATCGGAATGCATTACTTCTCCCCAGTGCATAAAATGCCTTTGCTGGAAATCATAACGACCGAAAAAACCTCTAAAGAAACCGCAGCCCTTGCGGTTGATGTCGGGTTACGTCAAGGAAAGACCGTGATTGTTGTCGGAGATGGACCTGGTTTTTATACCACACGAATTCTTGCTCCATTTATGGATGAAGTCGCTGTACTGGCCTTGGAAGGAATGGACTTTCACCGTATCGATCAGGCCATGCTCCGCTTTGGATGTCCTGTTGGTCCTGTAACACTGATGGATGAAGTTGGCATCGACGTTGCGGCCCATGTTGCCAAGCAGCTCAGCGAAGCGTTCGGGGAGCGAATGACGGGTTCTAATCCCGCTGCCTTTAACGATTTTATGGAACAAAAAATTATGGGCCGGAAATCAGGGCAGGGTTTTTACCTTTATGAATCCAAGAAAGGCAATCCTTTGAAACAAGTTCAAACGATGTTTGCCAAAGTGACAGGTAAGTCCAAATCGTCCAAACCGGTCAATCCCAAAGCGGTCAGTATTGTGAGAAAATACGCGAAAGCCTCAACTTCAGCGAAAGCCGGAATTGAAGAAATCCAGGATCGGATTATTTTAAGGATGGTCAATGAAGCCGCCTTTTGTTTACAGGAAGGCATACTCAAGGACCCTGTTGATGGCGATATTGGAGCTATCTTTGGTCTGGGATTTCCTCCATTTTTAGGGGGACCTTTCCGCTATATGGATAAACTTGGCATTGAAAACGTGGTGGAAAAACTCAACAAGCTAAGAGATCAATATGGAGTTCGTTTTGATGCGGCACCGATTCTGGTTGATAACGCAAAGAAAGGAATCAAATTTTACAAGGACTAGCGCTCTCCAATAAATAAGAGCGGGGGGGAGCAAAAGGAACCAACAAGAGCAGGGAGCCGCAAGTTCTCCCCTTGCATTCTCCTCAAACAGACATCTGCTCTTGTCAGTTAAAAACTCCTGCTCTTAATTTTTAATTTCCTCTCCATTTTTGTAAATCACAATACCTCCATCCTTGGTAATCTCTTGAGTGATGTTAGGCATTCCAGGGATTTTCAGCTTAACTTCGCCTTCATTAATGGTAATCTCTTGGGCTTTACCAGAAACATCAGCCGCTATCTGTACAACACCACTCACCGTCGCAGGCTTATTATCATTAAATTTTGGAGACTGAACGGTTATCGCCAATTCAAGATCCAAGGTCAATTTTGCGGCATTAGGAAGGCTTGAATTATCAAGTTTGTTCAGATCCGCTTTTGTTTCATTGACAACAACGACTTTGAGATGAACTGGAATATTGGTCGCGGGAATGATCAAATCTTTTTCAAAATTTACATCAATTCCACAACTTGCGGCAAATTGGATGATATCAATGCTACACGCATCTAATAGCCCTGCCACAATCCCATCCAGGAAGCTTGGCAAATTTTGATCGGCAATTAATTGTTCCAGTGCCGTTTTATTTTCACTATCGCTTCCGCTTAGTCCAGACGCACTCGTTGAGCTGGAATCGCTCGAAGCATCTGCGTTGCTTTTGGTCACCTTCTTCGTTGTTGACTTCTCGTCTTCACAGCCTCCGACTCCAGCGGCAAGCAGCAAAACCAACAAAGCAATGAACAACGACTGTTTCAGTCCAAACGTCTTTTTCATAACTTCTCTCCCTGTTATATTAATCATCAGAGGGTTTTCACTCTAACATCAAGCCCCTGTTCTGACATTTTTATCAAATATGCACATCCCCTTAGACTCTAATGCAACAACTAAGTCGAAAAAGCAAAAGAAAATTGATATTTTTTTAAAATTTTTATTCCTAGCCCCGGGTTAGTTGCCGGTACTTAATACGCTTGGGCTGATTTGCCTCGGCACCTAGCCTTTGTTTTCGATTTTCTTCATATTCGGAATAATTCCCATCAAACCAATAGACGCTGCTGTCTCCTTCGAAAGCCAGAATATGAGTCACGATGCGATCCAGAAACCAGCGATCATGGCTGATGATTACAGCACAGCCACCAAAGGCTTCCAGTCCTTCTTCGAGGGCTCTGATGGTATTCACATCCAAGTCGTTTGTAGGCTCATCCAGTAATAACACGTTAGCACCTTCCTTGAGCATCATGGCAAGATGAACGCGGTTCCGTTCCCCCCCGGAGAGGACACTCACTTTTTTCTGTTGATCCGGACCTAAAAAATTGAAGCGTGAGACATAGGCTCTTGAGTTGAGTTGCCGCCCCCCGAGTTCCATAATTTCCCGTCCGTCTGT
This sequence comes from Deltaproteobacteria bacterium TL4, assembly GCA_051382335.1. GTDB lineage: Bacteria > SAR324 > SAR324 > SAR324 > NAC60-12 > JBBCAX01. Next base: position 22,158 of record JBBCAX010000017.1, on the reverse strand, counting down.
GATCATTTCCCAAACGGTTTTGTTCGGTTCCAAAATATCTCTACTTTGATCGACATAGGCTAATTTGACTGAGGCTCCAATACGAATGGTCCCACTATCGGGTTTTTCTTGACCGGTGATCATTCGAAACAAGGTTGTTTTTCCCGCGCCATTGGGTCCAATGATGCCAACAATCCCCCCCGGTGGCAGAGAAAAGTTCATCGCATCCACCAAGATGCGATCGCCATAGACTTTCCGCACATTTTCCACTTCAATAGCTATATTTCCTAAGCGGGGTCCAGGCGGAATGTAGAGTTTCAGTTCTTTTTCCAGAGAAGAACCATCTTGTTGCAGTAATTGGTCATAGGCTTGAATGCGGGCTTTGGATTTCGCATGCCGTCCTTTGGGCGTCATCCGGATCCATTCCAATTCACGTTGTAAGGTTTTCTGTCGATCTGTTTCCGATTTTTCTTCTTGCTTCAAACGCTCCTGTTTTTGTTCCAACCAAGAGGAATAGTTTCCTTTCCAGGGAATGCCCCGTCCACGATCCAGTTCCAGAATCCATCCGGCGACATTGTCCAGAAAGTAGCGATCATGAGTCACCGCAATAATAGTCCCTGCATACCGTTGAAGATGGTGTTCCAACCAGGCAACAGATTCCGCGTCGAGATGATTTGTGGGTTCATCCAGCAGCAAAATATCCGGTTTTTTCAACAAAAGACGACACAAAGCGACGCGACGTTTTTCGCCTCCGGAGAGAACCGCAATTTTAGCGGTCTCAGGAGGACACCGTAAGGCATCCATCGCCATTTGCAGTCGTGAGTCCAAATCCCAAGCCTCCAGAGCCTCCAGCTTTTCTTGAACTTCTCCTTGTTTTTCAATCAATTGGTTCATTTCGTCATCAGACATGGGCTCTGCAAATTGATTGTTGATTTGGTCGAACTCTTTTAGTAAATCGGCGGTCTCCTGAACTCCCTCCTCAACAATCTCACGAACCGTTTTTGATGGATCCAGATGAGGTTCTTGTTCTAGAAATCCAATGCTAAACCCTGGAGAAAGGACAGTTTTTCCCTGAAAGTCCGTATCGACATCGGCCAAAATTCGCAGCAAGGAGCTTTTCCCAGATCCATTTAAGCCCAAAACCCCAATCTTTGCGCCATAGAAATAAGACAAATTGATATTTTCCAATACTTGTTTTTTGCCGTGAAATTTACTCACTTTGATCATGGAATAAATCACTTTATTGACTTCTTCACTCATCTTTTTTAACTCCTTTTTAATAATTCACGTTTTGTTATGTCATTAATTCCGTGTATGATTTCGCTACGTTCTTGTGAAGATCAAGGATTTGTGTGATTGAAATAGACTCAGTCATACAGCCTTCGGGAAAGTTCTTTAGATTGCTTCAGGACCTAATCGCTTGCCTGCTGGAATTCTCTACCCGGTGGCTTCATTTTTATTAAATTCCGAGCTGTACGGACTCTTTGATTCAACCCCCTGTTTATCTGCGGCTATCCTTGACTGCTTCGATAAATCTTCTATCCGGTTGGTCGTTTAATTTTCCATCCATTCACTCCGATTAATCAGTTTTCGCATCATATCCTGGAACTCCCTCTATGTCAATCCTGCCGAGTTTGTCGACGCTTTCTTATTTTTCCATACCTCAACGTCATAATTCACTGTGACGATACCGGCTTCAGGAAGCTGGCTTAAGATGATGAAGGGCCTCCTGCAACGAAGGATAAATGGGTATGATTTGATCCATCCCGGAGTTCTGAAAGACCCAGCCCAGTTTCTTATCAATATTGCAGAGTCCCATTGGAATATTGAATTGCGCCAAGCGCTTAAAACAGGCGATTAACACTCCCAGAACGTGGGAATCCACCATAGTAGTTTCTTCCAAATTGATAATCACGCCACCCAATTCGTGCGCCTCCAGTAAACGATTCAGGTATTTTTTAAGCTCTATAGGTTGCTCCACAAAGGTATTGTTTTTAACGCGAATGAGACAGAACTGTCCTTCAAAGTGATGAGTGATATCCATAGAGACCCTACCTGTTCTTCATTGAGAGAGGGAATAATCAAAGGTGTGCTCTAAGCAAGCTGGCAACATCCAATATTAAACTAATGCCTCCATTTCCCATAATGGTACATCCTGAAAGGTGAGCCACTTTCCCCAGAGACTTGGGCAGCGCTTTGACGACGACTTGCATTTCTCCTATGACTTCATCAAGAAAGAGGCAAAGTTGTTGATCCTCCTCCTCAATTATGACTAAGATTCCTTCCCATAAGGTTTGGGTATCAGGTTTGCGTTGGTGGACTTCATAAAGATTCACAACAGCTAAAATTTCATCTCGGATCTTTACCAGTTCCTGTCCTTCTGAGGTTCGGATGATATCCTCTTTTCGGGGTTGGAAGGATTCACGAATAGAGACAATAGGAATGACATAGAACGATTTCCCAACACGCACCACCATACCATCTATAATGGCAAGCGTTAAGGGAATACGTAGGGTAAAAGTGCTGCCTTTTCCCGAAGAAGAAGCAATTTCAATGCGTCCATTGAGTTGTTCAATATTTCTTTTGACCACATCCATCCCCACACCTCGTCCGGAAAGATCAGTCACTTTTTCTACGGTTGAAAATCCAGGTTCGAAAACCAACCGCCACACATCCTCGTCTGCGGGATCAACTTCTGGAGAAAGCAACCCTCGTTGTTTTGCCCGTTCCAATATTTTCGCACGATTCAAGCCTCTGCCATCATCTTGAATGATGATCCAAACTTCATTGCCCGCATGTTTGGCGGTTAACTTAATCTTTCCAATTTCAGGTTTTCCCGCTTTTTGACGTTCCTCAGGCGTATCAATTCCGTGATCCACCGCATTGCGAATAATATGCAACAGAGGATCGGCAATCTGTTCTACAACCGTCTTATCGATCTCTGTGTCTTCACCATACAGTTCAAGATCAACATGTTTCCCTACTTTACTGGCAACATCATGCACGACTCTTATCATTTTACGAAAAGTCGCAGAAACCGGTACCATTCGCATAGACATCGCGGTTTCTTGTAAATCACGTACATTTTTCTTCAGTTGCATCGTCGCGTTTCTAAAACTTTCGAGTTCCAAGCCTTCCAGTTCAGGATTATGAGAAACCATTGCTTCTGAAATTACGAGTTCTCCAACTAAATTAATCAACTGATCAATTTTATCCAACCCCACCCGTATGTCCTGTTTACGAACAGGGCTATTGGCGGCTTTGGTTGTTTTGGGAGGAAGAGGGGATATCAACTCCCTGGAACTTTGGGTTTTTTGTGCATCCAAGGCTTTTTTTATGGCCCCGGGTTCCACTTCCCCCATAGCTTCCAAAATTTGACCTAAGGGCATCTGTTGTCTTTCCAAGGCACGATCTACAGCCTCGGAGGACGCCATCCCCATTTCAATCAACAGTTCCCCCAGTTGAGGTCTGTTCGATTCTTGTCGAGGTGTTGCCAGAAAGGTCTCTAAGGTTTTAAAACTTCGAAAAAAGGCCTCCGGTTCCAAGGGACTCTCCTTTGAAACCTGACGTATTCCCTGCTTGAAGGTATCCATCGCTTGTAACAAGGCTTGAGTCATCTTCGGAGTTAAGGACAGAACGCCTTCCTTTAACTGTTCCAAAAGGGCTTCAGTCAGGTGGGCCAATTTGACAATCGCGTTTATGTTTAAAAACCCCGCGTTGCCTTTAAGCGTATGCATATTCCTGAAGGCCGTGTCGATGTAGCTCCCTGTATTGAGGTCTCCTGGAAGCTTATCCAAAACTAACAACACATCTTCCGTTTGGTTTAATTGCTCTTCAGACTCTTCAACAAAGGTTGATTTGAATTCATCCGCAATCGTATATTCAAAATCTTCCTTCGTCAGTTGAGGGCCTTGTGACTGAGGTGCCTGAGGTTGAGGTCTGGATGCTGAGGAAGGGGGTTGAGACTTTGGGCTTTGTGTTACCGCGACACCGGAGGCTTCCGCGATACATTGTTCTATGGCTACCGTACTGGTGTTGATTGCTGCCTCAAAGCCTTCATCACTGAACTGTTGTTCCACCTGACCCAGAATTTGTCGAATCAGATCACATCCTTGATTGAGCACATTGATATGAGAGGCGTGAAGACCGCTAATATCTTTCCGGTAACATTGCAGTAAATTTTCTAAGGCATGTGTGTACTCTTTGACATGATTCAGATTTAAAAAACCAGCCGTGCCTTTAAGCGTATGAAACAGCCCAAAAATGGAATTGATGTACCCCTTCTGCTTTTCAGCATCCATTCCCGACATCAACTCAATGAGCATGGGCTCTGTCCGATCCAGCACTTCTCGACTTTCCGAGACAAAATCAAGGATAATTTCTTGTTGATCCGAATCCATAAACGTTTAACTCTAGAAAAATGAAACCAGTCCCCTTCAACGGGGCTGATTCAGTAAGATGTTGTTCAGAACAGATGAAGACACTTGAGCTTTAAGCTTTAACCAATTAATCGTTTCCAGGAAAACATGTCTTATTTCTTCAGTAGGATCAAGCAAAACCACACCATAAAACCACTGAGCCTTCGCAATTTTTTTAATGACGACAACACGACCTGATAAATACAATAACTGTTCCAGCAGTTGAATGGTTATTTGAAGGGTTTGATGTTTTGAAAGTTTTACAGGCAAAACGATTCCCAAGCCTTCTTTGGACAGATCTTTGGCCTGTCCTTTCAAAGAACGTTCATCGACAATCACGATGAGGGGAAGATTACATGAAAAGCGTGGGGAATGGCGTTGTTCCATGTATAATTTGCGAAAGAAGATCGCATGACTCAATAACTGTTTTGCGGACTCTTGATGAGACATCGCATAGTGATATTCGACATGCAAATAGCCGTCGATGGGGATAGTGGTTTTGTGTTGAACGGGAAGGACAACAGATCGGAGAAGTTGAGGATGGTGAAATTCTACAGCGACCATGGCCTCAAGGGGGAGATCCTTTGTCTGCCAAGCGCTCTTTTTTAGGACAGCCTGAAATGAAAGGATGCTGAGGTTGGTAACATAAGCTTTGAGACAAAGCACCTGGTCAGGAGAAATCAGTAAGCATTCAAGCTGGGGAATTTGATTATGAATTACATATTCCAACTTAACGTCCCAGAGCATCGTTTGCAGGGATTCCCGTGTTTCTTTTTTCAAACCGCCCAAGTAGATGTGATATAACAAGGCCGGAGCGTAAATGAGCGTGAATAGCGCATGAAGCAGGGTCAGCACGGCTCTAAGTCCTGGGAGATCATAGGGCCGTAACCAGGTCATGGCGATGCCTGTCAGCATCATCAACAAGGCAAAGGTAATGGACAGTACTAAAAACGCTTGTTGTTGAATGATTAATTTATCAGAAACAATACGGTCGCTTGGTTTTGTGGGATGTCTTAAATTGTACAAAACCATACATCCCATACCCATCAACCAAAAAACACCAAGGTAAATATGTAACTCTCTTTGATCAGAAACGCCCTCAAGAGGAATCGAGGTGAGCCTGTAAAGTTGGCGGGAACCCAGATAATACAAAGACAGAATCATGCTCGCATTAAACCAATGGAACCAACGGAGAGAAGGCACAAAACGGGAAATCAGAATATGATCGTTTTCAGCTAAGACTTCAACACCGACAAGACTTGGAGGAGTATTCATAAGGTAAAAAGCGTGGCGTTAAATGATATTTTCTACAAAGGTTTTCATCCGCTTTTCATTGGTTTCCAACAATTTCCACTGAATAACGGGAATTCCAGACAGAATGTTTCCGGGAATATGATAAATTTTTGAGGCTTTCACGACATGCACCGTAAAAAAACTTAAATTTTCATAGAGTATCGTATCCTCTCTACAAAATTCTCCAGGAGCAATGCTTTCAATCACTTGATCCACACCTCGTATCTCAACCGCTCCTTCACTTAGAACTAAAAGCTCCGGTTCTACCGCGATTGAAATCTGTGTCCCGTCCTCATGTTCTTTTAAAACCATAGCCTGTGCGACTTTATTCTGTACGGGATAAGACACCATTTCGCCAAAAAGCCACGTATTTTGCAGGAAGATTTGCCTGCTATGAGCTTGTTTAAGAGCTTCTAACAAATGGTTCCGCTGTACAATTTCAAAGTACAAGTTATTCGGAATTTTCAGGGTCCAGACATAGCTATTGGCACAGAAGGTTTCAGAAGAATTTTTGTTTTCCAAACTCGCTATCTCGCCAATCATCGAACCTGCGGAGAGGAGGTGATTCATGCCAATGTCGGCATTAATCATCTCAATCGTACCTGCCAGAAGGAGGTAAATATAATCATTTCGCTCTCCTTGTTTTAACAAAATGGAACCGGCGTTAAAAGTGATTACAGGACAATTTAACAAGACTTGAATTTCTTCATTAGGCGCTTTGGGGAGATAGGCGTGTAGATATTGGTAAGCGTTCCTCAAAATCCGATCCTGATTCGCGGGGACAATCACATCGATCATCCCGAAAGGAGCCCGTGCTCCAATTTCTTTTTGATGATTTGTGAGTTTCAAGGAAGTGTGAGATAAGATAATTTTCTCAGACTGATCATTTTTGAAATCATTCGCGTTTCCATGAATCAACCCGCCTCCAATATCAATTTTCTTCAAATCTGCGGGTCTCAAGTAATGATCGCGCACCTGGTTGAAAAATGCCTGTGAAACCCCGGGTTTAGAGTTATCGGCGGTGATCATTTTTTCAAGGACATCGAGAGAGACAATATCCGCAAAATGGGAATAAGTCCGATAACCGTTTTCCCAAAGGACTCTGAAGGTAAAAATTGAGGTTTCCACAGGATGTGGAGAAAAGCTCGGTTTGACTTCCAGGCCTCCAATATTATTCCAGCGGTCAAAATCCAGGTTATGAACTTCGAAATAGCGATCAAGTTGATCCTCCTCCATAGACATCAGGGCACAGAGTTTTTTAGAAACGGAAGCCCGGACTAAAGAGGTTGCGTAATATTTAATCTGATGGTCCGCACGTATTAACGTGGTCAAGCCCGCAAAATGGTCATCATGAGCGTGAGTATGGAAAATACCTTCAATTTCATTGGCACTAATGCCCAAGGCGGTTAATGTATTCAGAATATTAGGTCCCGCGTCAATCAAATAAATACGTCCCTGAAAAATCAAAAGACTGGCCATGCACGGACGGTTAATATCCCAACCATCGCCTTCTCCCGCATGAACAACCGCAAAGTAGTCTTTCTTAATTTGATGAAAGCCTAATTCATAAGGAGGGTTGTAGGTTTCATTGGATTTCAAGTTTAAGTCAACGGTAATTTTACTTTGGGCATGGCGAATTTCAAACTTGTTAAAATCTATCCGCTGGATCGTTACGCCTTTTTTTATTGCTACAGGCTCATGTTCCAGAATATAGGAATCAATCAATTCTTGTGTCGGGAGAATTTTGCCAAAAGCGAACTTTAACTTCATCCGCATCATTTCCTGAGCCTGTTCTTCGGAAACACCCGCACTTTTGATTTCTTCAACAGAAGTCAAACCATAATTGCCTCGGTAGATATACTCCATTTGGGCTTTAACCTGCTTCTTCGTACCCATCAGAATGGGCTTGGTCCCCGTATTGTTAGGGTGCTCCGGGATGATCATCCCTTGACGATAAAGCATCTGTAATACGGGAAATTCGGCAAGATTCGAAAAGTGACCATTTTGAACTAAAATATCTGAAAGTAAAATCGCGTTAGGCCCTGTCTCATAAGAAACATCATTTTTCTCAATCGTCTTAATCAATCCCATCTTCATCAGGTGCTTCACACTATCCTCAGGGCAACCGCATAGGATGTACAAGTTGGCCGCCGGAATACCAACCCAGTAAACGCCCTCAATAACTTTGATTTTCTCAATAGACGGCATTGAAACCTTTCTTGAATACCTAATTCGTGTTTAATCAGACTTTTAAATGTCGAGCGTTCCCGTTATACCATAGCAACCCACATCAGACTCATCCTGGCACGACGACAGAAACCCAAGGAGTCCTTGCAGGAACAAACTTTGTTTACGTTACTATACATACTTTTAATCCGCAAATTGTAATTTCAGCAAGTAAAAAAATAAAAATAACCTAAAGAGAATGCTTTTTATGTTCTATTTGTTCTGATATATCGATCCTAAGGAGTGGGTTGCTATGGTTAACCTGAATTTGGGATGAGGATATTCTTGAATTTTAAAAAAACTTTTTCAAGATACCTGTTCCATCATAGAGATGGTGTTGAGAGTCAAGGACTCCGACTCCCGGCAAAAGTTGATACATTGAGTTTTGAATAGGCTACTACGTCTAATAACTGGTATTTAAAAACATAAAATTACAATAACCTCCATTTGCGGAAATCTATGCCTCGAATCCATGCTTTTGAGTTCTGTGATCATGAAAAATGCCCTGTGTTTCTTCGGGATTCCTTAGTAGAATCATTGGGAAATACGTTCCGGTGGGGAAAAATTTATGATGCCATTGCCCCTGTCTTTATAGAATTTTGTCAGCAAGCAGATTGCGACACTATTCTGGATCTCGGGAGCGGTTCCGGAGAACCCGTGTCCATTCTGATTGATGTTTTAAAAAAACAACAGCTCTCACCCCCTCACTTTACAATCTCGGATCTGTTGCCGAAGGTTCATGCCATGGAAGCGGTCGCGGCACGATATCCTGGACAAATTGAAGTAATTTCAGAATCCTTGGACGCAACAGATGTTCCTGAGCGTTTCGATCAATCGGCACGGACAATCATTAGCGCCTTTCACCATTTTCCTCCTGAATTAGCATCCAAAATTCTTTTTGATTGTGTGAGAAAACAACGGGCAATTTTCATTCTGGAACCGTTTCCCCGTGATTTACTTAGCCTGGCGCCTCTCATGTTACCCAACCTGGCGGCTTTATTGATCAACCCCCTCTTAACTCACAAAGATCGTATTTTGAAAATGATATTCACCTATGCGTTCCTCACTCCCCTGGTTATCGGAAGTTGGGATGGTGTGATCAGTGTGCTGCGTATGTATACTGAGGATGAGTTGCTGGACATGGTGAAACCCTTTGGAGAGACCTACCATTGGGAGTACCACAAAGTTCCGATTGCCTTGGGTGGGGCTATTACGGCATTTTGGGGAGTTCATAAACAGGACTAAGGACATCAAACAAAAAATAGTAGAAGGAAAGTAACAATGGGGTTTTTAGAGAGCAAAGAATTTTGGCAGTATTTTTTTATGCCTGTGGTGAGTGCCTTTGTGGGCTGGAGTACCAACGTGGTTGCGCTTAAAATGATGTTTTATCCGCTGAATTTTATAGGAATTAAATCTCCTTTTTTGGGCTGGCAGGGGGTTATTCCCCGAAAAGCGCCTAAGATGGCAGGAATTACCGTTGATATGTTGATTCCCCGGCTGATTAACGTCGAATCCTTATTCGCCAATATTGATCCGGATCGCGTGGCGCTTGAAATGGAACCCGCGGTAAACAAACTGGTGGAGAAAATGGTTCCGGAAGTTATGGAGCTGACCTATCCCACATTATGGGAATTATTACCTCTCCGGGTTAAAGAGGAAGTGGAGAAACGTGTCAAACGAGATGCTCCGAGGGTGATCAAAAAAATGATGGAAGAGATCAGAACACATATCAATGTTTTGCTGGATATTAAAATACTCATTGTGGATTCACTGATTCGGGACAAACAATTGATGGTAGATCTCTTCCAACGTTCAGGAAAGGAGGAGTTGAAATTTATTGAACGCTCCGGGTGGTATTTCGGCTACCTTTTTGGTTTGGTTCAAATGGGTATTTGGATGGTCACACAACCTTCATGGCTTTTGCCGGTTGGTGGAATTGTGGTGGGTTATGCAACCAATTGGCTCGCTTTAAAACTGATTTTTTCACCGATTCATCCCCGAAAATTTGGTCCGTGGCTTTTGCAGGGCTTGTTTTTAAAACGACAAAGGGAAGTTTCCGCCGAATATGCCTATTGTATGGCGGAGGAAGTCCTGCATATTGAAAATGTCATGGATGCCATTATGAGAGGCCCCGCCTCCGATAAATTGTACACCTTGGTGCAACGTCGCATCAAAGAGGCGGTGGATACCTCTGCCGGAGCGTCAAAACCCTTTATTGTCTTAGCCATTGGGACTAAAGGGTATATCCATATGAAAAATGTGATTGCAGATCACTTGTTTAAAGAGCTTCCTCACACCATGATCAGCATGCATGAATATGCACACAAAGCCATGGGAGCGGAAAAGATCTTGCGGGAATCATTGAACAAGATGACCTCTGACGAATTTGAAAGAGTCTTGCATCCGATTTTTGAAGAAGATGAATGGATTTTAATTACCGTCGGAGCCGTTCTGGGCTTTTTTGTGGGTTTGTTTCAATACCTCATCATGTTTGGCGGTTCTTATTAAATTTATTCAAGGGTTCACGGATTACACGGATTGTACGGGAACTTTATTGGAACCGGACCATAAGACGGGCACCTATTAAGAACGCTATAGACGTTCATTTAAATAATTTCATTGGAATCAATGTGGAGTACCAAAGCTTGCTTTGGCAAAATTCAAAGAAAAGCTTTGGCTTTTCTGGTCAAAGCAAGCTTTGACACTCCTAATAATGAGTCGATTAAAGGGATCGTCCGAAATATACATTCTGAATTTATTTAAATGAACATCTATAGTTGCTCCTTGTTTTCGTCATCCCAGAAGTAGCCTATTTCCGTGTAGCATGTACCTCGGAGTGCAAAAGCTTGCTTTTGCCAGAAATGCGAAAGCATTTCTGTGGATATGACCAAAGCCAGCGTTGGCACTCCATTCCGTGAGCTATTTCTTTAAAAACCTTCACCGACGAGTAACCGTCTCATAGAGGCCAATATGTCATCAAAACACCAAAAACCAGGGAATCCCCCCTTTGAGGAGAGGATACATCAATTGACCGATGCGCCCTTACAGTCGGCGTATGTCGCCATTTTAGGGGCGCCTCCTCAGGAAATATTCAAATTTATCAGCGACTTTGAACGGTTGCCAAAATGGATGCCCGGAATGAATAAAGTCGTTGTCAATAATGAGGAAGCGGAAACACCTGGAGGCGTTGGAGCCATACGTAGGATTTATTCTTTTGGAAAGTTAACCGAAGAAGTCGTAAAAGCTTTTGATCCCCCCAATTTTTTGGCGTATTCGGCGACAGATAAAAGTCTTGGCGGCATGTTTACGCAACATTTAGGCGTATTGCTCTGTGAAACCGAAGGAGAACAGAATACACGTTTTCAGTGGAAAACTTATGCCCAACCGGCGTCCTCCCGAATCATGCGCTGGGCAGGAGAGCAGGTCTTTAATTTTATGGTTGAAACCAGCATAAAAAATCTACGCCAGCGCTTTCCGGTTTAGGCTCTCCTCACGGCCAGGCGTTTGCTGCTGTCTGAAAATGAATCATTTTATCTTGGGCTCTAATCGTTTTAAGGCAACAGCGGCAACTTGGTCTCCACTTTGATTCGCTTTATGATACCATTCGGTAGCTTGTTCCCTGTTTTTTTCAAGACCATAGCCATTTTCAAGCATTATCCCTAAATTTCGTTGACTATACACATTCCCATGCTGTGCCGCCATTCTGTACCATTTCAACGCGGTTTCATAACTCTGTGGTACGCCTTTCCCATATTGGTAGAGAAGCCCCAAGTTGTTTTGTGCCACTGCATTTCTCTGATTTGCGGCTGTCGAATACCACATCACGGCTTTAACATAAGATTTGTCTACGCCGTCACCATCTTCATACATCTGTCCCAAGCGGAATTGACTTCGATGATACCCCTGTTCAGCGGATCTCTGGAGCCATTTGAGGGCTTTCCGGTAGTCTTTCGTGACACCCCACCCATGGATATACATATCACCCAAATTAGACTGTGCCTCCGCATTTCCAGAAATTGCCCCCTTTTGATACCATTTGACCGCTTCCTGATAGTTTTTAAGGACGCCTCTACCATAAAAATAATCATTCCCCCGTTGGTTATAATCGGTTGGAGGAAGAAACCGTGAGAGGATTCCCAGAACCAGGAACCAAAAGAACATAATCTGAACGATAATCAGTATTTTTCTTTTTTTCGCTTGGATGTGATCTTTGATTTTATTTTTAAATCCAATTGAATCACTGCGCTGTCGCATAGAACATTACTCTGTTAACGTTGCCTCTTTGAAGACGTGAAGATTGAGCCAGTGGGAGTCCGCAAAAAAACCGTGAATGGCGCAAATCGTGGGGTGAGGCCCCTGGTTTCAGGATTCTTCATTTCCATTCTCTCCAGTTGGAATTAAGGAATGAGAATTAAATAACTTACCCATTTCCACTCCTGTTAAGGATAGTTTTTCGCCAACTGTTCAATACGTTCTCGCTGGTAATTTTTGATTTCATTTGCCAAAGGATGATCTGATTTTATCAACAAGTGTGTTATAGAAATCACAAGGACTGTATTGAGTTTCTGTGGTCCTGAAATAGCGCATCCAATCCCTCCTTCGTTTCCAAGATACAATACACTATCGATTTTTAGATTGTCCTGTTTGCTAAATTTTATATTCTTTTTATTCATATTTCTAATAAGTATTTCTGTAGGATAAGCGGGAATTGGAAGTTGTTTATTCATCTTTTCAATCAACGCCATTACCTGTTTATCGATCATAACAACCTTTGTGAATAGATGGGAGTTGAGGATGGACTGAAAGCAATTCACCCACCTCACACTCAGAAAGTAAAAAATGAAACTAACGTCCATTGTGAAAAACTGGCCTAATTTATTGTACACCTTGTTGACGATTATCTACCACAGTGGAATTATAGAGCTATTCCACGCGGATAAAAAGAACCTGTTTATTCACCGTATCCCTTGTACGCTTTATGATAAATGTCATAAAATGATTATTATTCATAAGAATAACAGAGATAGCCTTACACAAAAGAAGATATTTCTTAATTAATATGGACAAAAATCAATCGTTACAACTTGCAGGTATTTACCTAAAACAGCATTGTTTACAAATGGGGAAGTTATTTAATTCTCATTCCATAAAAGGCAACTCAAACAAGTGGCTTAAACGCTACCTCAAACCCATGTAAAAGTAGATTATAGGGATTACTATACTCAAAAATTTTCCCATTATAACAATTTACAAACAAAAATCCAATTTTGGTAAATCTAAAATGGAGTAATTAAATTTTAGGTAGAAGTTTATTAACGAAAAGAAGTAATCGACTTAAAGTCGATGCCGTTTACTATTTTCAAAAACCTTTTCGGCTAAGGTCTAGCTATTGATGAAAGCAAATATCCTCATTGTTGATGACTCAAAAACGATCAGGTTTCAAGTGAGAGGAGCACTCGAAACCGCAGAGGGATGTCAATTTACAGTGACAGAAGCTGAAAATGGAGAGCAAGCTTTAAGAGTGCTCTGCGCTTGTAACGCCTCGGGATTGCCTGATGTGATTGTTCTTGACCGGAATATGCCCTCCATGACAGGTGATGAATGCATACAAGTCCTGAATGTGGATGAACAATGGCGCAATATTCCTGTACTCTTCCTCACAGCACAAAGCGATACCCAGGAAATTGTGAAAGGACTGTCCGATTTAAGAGCGGATGATTACCTCCCTAAACCCTTTGCCCCCCAAGAATTGATTGCTCGTGTTAAGGTACTGGTCCGTATCAAGCAAACCGAAGATCAAAACCGGAATTTAAATCGTGAACTGCAAGGCTCACTCAACCAACAAAAAAAAGCCTACGAAGAGTTAAAACAAACCAAACTCCAACTGGTGGAAACCGAAGCCATCGCCGTGATGACCAAGGTTTTTGAAAAATTTGTCCCCAAACAATTCTTAAGCTTTTTAAACAAAGCCAGCATTATGGATGTCAAGCTTGGAGATCAAGTGGAACGGGTGATGACGATCCTTTTCGCGGACATCCGAGGCTTTACCACACTCTCCGAACAAATGACAACCGCTGAAAATTTCAGTTTTATCAATTCTTATCTTGGTCGAATGGAACCCGTCATCTCGGAGCACCATGGGTTTATTGACAAATACATTGGAGACGCCATTATGGCCTTGTTTCCAACCAATGCGGATGATGCCTTACGTGGGGCCATTTCGATGTTTGAAGCCTTAGCTATTTATAATCAGGACCGTGGCAAAAGCGGATATGCCCCCATCAAGATTGGCATAGGTTTGAACACAGGCACCTTGATGCTCGGAACCGTTGGAGGTCAAACCCGCATGGATGGAACCGTAATCAGCGATGCCGTCAATTTAGCCTCTCGCATTGAAGATATGAATAAACCCTACGGAACCTCCCTTTTGATCAGTGAAGCCACATGGAATGAGTTAAAAGAGCCTTTTCATTACAATTTACGCTTAGTAGGACGTGTTCGAGCGAGAGGTCGGAATGTTCCATTTTGTGTTTTTGAGGTATTGGATGTTGAGCCTCCTTCCATAAAAGAAAAAAAAATGGCGCTTATTAAATCCTTTGAGGAAGGCTTAGCCCTCTATCATTTACAAGAATTCATGGAAGCAAAAAAGTTGTTTGAGGAATGCCTCATTCATTGTCCGGAAGATAAAGTCTCCACCCTTTATCTTCAACGCTGTGAGCACTACTTAAAACTTGGTTCCAGTCCAGAATGGACCGAAGACGTATTATTTCGCTAAAAGAGGGAGATTGCATTGTGCAAGAAGAATATTATGACAAACAGGTGTTGGCTATTTTCTTCCAGGAAGCCGAAGAATCCATTGAAAAATTGGAATCTGATTTATTAGCGTTGGAACACGGTTCACAAGACCCTGAAAAAATTGACTCGCTCTTCCGTGAAGTCCACACCATCAAGGGGGGTGCGGGGATGGTCATGTTGACAGAGTTTTCTCACTATGCGCATCATGTTGAAAATTTGCTTTCTCAAATTCGAACGGGCCAAATCGTAATCACCGCTGAATTAATTTCCCTGCTCTTAGTCGCGTTAGACCTGTTCAAAGGCTTCATTGCCGATGGAAAAAAAGAAAGCGTATTGGATCAAGCGAAAATCCAGGAGAGTCTCAACCAGATTCAAAACTATCTTCCTGAAGATTCAGCAAAACCTATCGAAAAAAAAGGCACTGTCCCAGTTTCACAAACGACGAGCACTTCAGCTCTTGAGAAGAAGTCCGAAAATAATAAATTTTTAATCCACCTTCGATTTGCTCCCGATTTATTCCATAAAAAAGTCGACCCTATCCCCCTACTTCAAGATTTGGGCAAATTGGGGAAAACCATTATTATTCCCCATACCAGTCCCATTCCAACCTTGGAGGAATTGGATCCACAACAACTCTACCTATGGTGGACGGTGCACCTCGTCACCCCGCAAGAAGCGTCTAAAATTGAAGAAATGCTCATGTTCTATGAAGAGGGCAATGACATTCGTTTAGTCACTCCCTTGTTACCGCCGCCCGAACCTGAGTTTCAAAGAAAAGACCAGGAACAAATCGAAGACAGGCCTCAAAAAGTGAAAGAGACGCCTCCCCTAACGCCTGTAGGCGCAACCTCTCTGCGGACACCTGTGGAGCAGAGTCCTCAGATCCCCGTAAATAAAGTCACAGAGGATTTGAATCAAAAACAAATCACCTCTTCGATCCGAATTAATATTTCCAAACTGGACAAACTCCAAAATCTGGTGGGAGAAACCGTCATTAATCAGGCACGTTTAACGAGAATCTATGAATCTATTGAATTACTTGACGAAAGTACAGGGGAAGTTCTGCTCCAAATACTGGATGATAATGAACGGATCGTTCGGGAACTTCAGGAACAAATCATGAATGTTCGTATGGTTCCCATAGGCGGTTCTTTTACACCCTTGCAGCGAATGGTCCGCGATTTTTCAAACAAAACCGGAAAACAGATCCAGTTTAGGGTTTCAGGAGAAGAGACCGAGCTGGACAAAAGCATTATTGAACAATTAAGTGGGGCCTTGAAGCATTTAGTTCGAAATGCGATGGATCATGGGATTGAAGCTCCAGAAGAACGTCTAAAACAGGGGAAGGAAAAAATTGGCTGGATTGCCCTCAGAGCCTATCATCAGGAAGGACATGTGGTTGTAGAAATACAAGATGATGGCGCAGGCATAAATCGTGACAAAGTCCTTCAAGTCGCTCGGAAGAATGGCTTGATCGGTCAGGAGCAGACCTTGACAGAACAGGAGATCTTTCAACTGATTCTGAAACCAGGTTTTACCACCGCTGACCAAGTCACCGATATTTCAGGGAGAGGTGTTGGCCTGGATGCGGTTCAGCAGGATATTGGAGCCTTGAGAGGAAGTATCGAAATTCATAGTCAAATTAAAAAAGGCACGACCTTCCGGATCAAACTGCCCTTAACGCTCGCGATTATAGAAGGGATGTTGGTCAAAGTAGGAGACCAGACGCTGACCATCCCTTTGCTTTCCATTGTTGAATCCTTAAAACCGGGTAGCTCGCAAATCAAAACGCTGCAACAGGAAGGCGAACTCATAGAAGTCCGTGGTGAATACATCCCTTTACTGAGACTGCATAAACTCTTTAATTTACGACCGCTGTACGAAATCCCGTCAGAAGGGCTTGTCGTGATTGTGGAACACGCAAACGCCAAGTACTGTATTTTGGTGGATGAGGTGATTGATCAGCAACAAGTCGTCATTAAAAGTCTCGAAGATAATTTTGTTCAATTACCAGGGATTGCCGGCGCAACCATCCTCGGAAACGGAGAGATCTCTTTGATACTTGATATTCCTGGATTGATTCGTCAAAAATATATATAACCGAGACAAGTCCTGAAAATCAAAAAAAGTTAATCACGTTAGAAGGCATTAATGGAAATTGAAGATTTTGAAAGTTGGATGAACCTGGAGGAATATGAAGATATCGACCTCCAGGCAAACTACTCCGGCGATGGGGTTCAACTCGTTACTTTTACTTTAGGTCATGAATGTTATGGCATTGATATACTGACAGTTCGTGAGTTGATCAGTTATAGCCAACCCTCACCTCTTCCGAATGTACCGAAATGCATCAAAGGGGTCATTAATTTAAGGGGCTTGATCGTTCCCATTGTTGACCTGCGCGTTAAATTTGGAATGCCCACCCAACACTACGATCAGTATACGGTGGTGATTATTATTCAAGTTGGAAAAAAGTTGATAGGAATTATTGTCGATTCAGTTTCTGATGTGGTTTTTATTAGAGATAGCCAACGACAGGAAACCCCAGAATTTTCCACCAATATCGATACCGCTTTTATCGAAGGGATTGGTCAAATCAAAGAGGAAATGGTCATCTTACTGAATGCGGAGAGTATGCTTTCACAAGAAGAACTCGGCTTACTCCCTACTCAAGCTATGGTTTGAAGGAATTCTATACTTACGTCACTAGGTTTTTAGCTTAAAAAATAGGAGAGTTATGAAGATTAGTATTCGATGGAAGATTATGTTGCTTGGATTTTCAATCGCGCTTTTCGCGCTGACGGTTCCTGCCATTTATGTTTTTTGGGTCATTGAGGCACAAGCGGAAAAAGAGGTGGCCAGTTATGAAAATGAAATTATGGACGCCAAAACCCAGGAGTTAAAAAATATGGTTTCCGTGGCACTTTCCGCGGTAGAAAGGGTCTATGCCGGCATTAACAATGAAAACCAGCTTAAAAAACAAACCAAAGACTTACTGAATCCAAACCTGGAGCTTGTGCTTTCAATGATTCATGACCGTTATCAACAGGCCGCCTCCTCAAAAAATCCACAGGTTGAGATGAAGAAAGCGCAAAAGGAGCTCCTGCTGCAAATTGGGAAATTGCGTTATGGCCCTTCGAGTCAACGTCATTTTTGGATCCATTCCTTTGACCGCGGTAAGATCGGTCAACCTCAAATGCTGATGCATCCAGTGCTCAGCGAGTTGGAGGGACAGGATGTTTCGGAATATCGTTTCTCCATTGGAACAAAAAAGGGGAAACTTGTTTACAGCGAAAGCACTGCGGAATTAAAAACACCGTTGTTTGTTCAAATCAACCAAAATATCGCTCAAACCGAGGAATCTTTTGTGCGTTACGAATGGCCTTTGTTGATGCCTAATGGCATGATTATTAACAAAAAAATGTTGGGCTATGCCAAAGTCTTCAAGCCTTGGGGTTGGGTTATTGGCACAGAATTATTCCTGAGTGAGCTGGAAGAGGACGCACAAAAGACAGCCATACAAATCCTCAAGGAACTTCGCTATGGAAAGCAACAAGAATATTTCTGGATTTATGCCTCTAATCCTCGTCAGCCTGATGAGGGCACGATGTTGATGCACAGTGTCTTACCGGCCTTAGAGGGCGTCCATATCAAAGATCTTCGATATCTGGAAGGCGCTCACAACGGAGAACTGGTCTATGCGGAAGGGCTCACTAAAAAAATGCCACTCTTGCTTCAAGCCAATCGCTTGATCAGTGAATTCGGGGAAGGCGTCCTTCACTATCAATGGCCCAAACCGCGAAAAGATCACCTGGATGCAGAATATGTCACCAAATTGATGTATGCCAAACCCTTTAAAAAGTGGAATTGGGTTATTGCGACAGGCACATATCTGGATGAGCTCGGAGTCGCGAAACAGGCCAAACAAACGATGTTGAATCAACATATTCAAAAAGTTATTGTGGGAATCTTTGCTTTTAGTATCGTTTCCATCTTGATTTGCGTCAGCGTGATGTTCTTCTTTTCTAAGGCCATTACCAATACCATCTATGCTCTTGGGGTTGTTTTTAAAAACGTAAAAGATGGAGATTTCACAAAGCGGGTTCACATTCCCACAAAAGATGAAATTGCTTACCTGGGCAATCTTTTCAATGCTCTGATCGACCGCTTGAGTGATGTCATTGGTAAAGTCAAACAGGGAGCCACAAGCATATCCTCCGCGTCGTCACAATTAGCGGAGCGGAATCAAAACCTGGCAAGCCGAACCGAAGAGCACTCAGCCGCCTTGGAGGAAACGTCGGCTACAATGGAAGAAATCACAGTAACGGTGCAGCATAACGCGAACAGTGCCAATGAAGCCAATCAGATCAGTAAAAGTACCAAAACCGCCGCTGAATTGGGAAGTTTCCAACTTAAAGAAATTGTCACCAAAACCATTTCCGCTAATCGCAGTATCATTGTCGACGTACAACATACCAACCAACAGTTTGTTGAAAAGGTACAAACCATCAATCGCGATGCCCTGGTGGCGATGGAAGACATCACCTCAAGCGCAAAGAAAATTTCTGGAATCATCAGTGTGATTAACGAAATCGCGTTTCAAACGAATTTACTCGCCCTCAATGCTTCCGTTGAAGCGGCAAGAGCCGGTGAACACGGAAAAGGCTTTGCGGTGGTCGCGGCTGAAGTTCGCAAACTGGCACACCGATCCTCCAAAGCCTCAAAAGTGATCGGGGAATTAATCGAGAGCAGCTTGGAACAGGTGAGCAAAGGAACACAACTGGCGAACGAATCCAACCAAGCCGTAGAAGAACTGTCGGGAAAAACCAAAGAAATGTTGAGTAATCTTGGAGAAAACCTGGAACAGAATTTTCAAGACTTGGGAACCCAGGTTGAAGAAAATTTACAGGGCATCATCAACGCGGTCACTGAAGTCTCGGATATGATTGAAAACATCAGTGTTTCTTCCCGTGAACAAGCTGATGGGATCAAGGAAATCAACTATGCCCTTTCCGAAATGGGGAAACTGACTCAACAAAACGCGACCCTGATTGAGGAAATCGCAGCCGCCAGCCAGATGACCGCGGATCAAGGCCAGGAATTGATGGAGTTAATGAACTTTTTCAACATTGAAGATCCCGCCAAGGGAACAGAAAAACCCGCTCAAATCTCGGATGAAACCTTATTTATCGCTCAAATGGATTCATGAAACCTATCAAAATTGTGATTGTCGATGACTCCGCTGTAGCTCGGCAAGTTCTATCTCAAATCCTTGAATCGGACCCGGAGCTGGAAGTGGTTGCGACAGCGCCTGATGCCGCCGTCGCGCTGAAGAAAATTCAAAAGTTCCACCCCGACGTGTTGACTCTTGATATTAAAATGCCAGGAATGGACGGACTCACCTTTCTGGAAAACCTCATGAAATCCAATCCGATACCTATCGTCATGGTCAGCAGTTTAACCAAAGAAGGTTCCAAGGAAGCGTTCCGCGCGCTTGAACTTGGAGCTGTGGATGTGATTGAAAAACCTGTAATTGAAATCAGCAGTCGCTTGCCTGAGATTAAAGTTGAAATTATTGATAAAGTGAAAGCGGCGGCGCAAGCGAAGTTAAAAACCCATCATCAGCTTTTTCTGTCACCCTCCACAAAAAAAAGTGTCGATGAGGTTTTGGCCAAAACACTTCCGAAGTTTTCAGCCAAAGGGACCAAATATCCCCTTATTGCCATCGGTTCATCAACAGGAGGAACGGATGCGATCCTCCAGGTTTTAAAGAATCTCCCGATCGAAATGCCGGGTATCGTTATCGTGCAACACATGCCGCCTGTATTTACACAACACTTTGCGGAACGCTTGAATACACAATGTAAAATGCAGGTTAAAGAAGCGGAAACAGGGGATCTTGTCCACCCGGGGAAAGTCTTCCTGGCCCCTGGAAATCAACACATGCTGATTTCCAGCAATCATAACGGCGAATATGTCATACAGCTAAATCAAGGTGATTTTGTGAATCGTCACCGACCTTCTGTGGACGTCTTATTTCGCTCTGTTGCCAATATCGCAGGCCCGTTGGCAGTGGGTGTCATTTTGACTGGCATGGGTAGCGACGGCGCGCAAGGATTGCTTGAAATGAAGGAGGTGGGAGCATACACGATTGGACAGGACGAAGCGTCTTGTGTGGTTTTTGGCATGTCCAGAAGCGCCATTCAAAAAGGAGCTGTTGATGAAGTCTTACCTTTAGATAAAATCTCTGACTATTTATGCGGTTATTTTTCAAAACATTGGAAGCCGTCTTCCTAAACTATAAACTTTCAGCTAAGTCTTCCCTGGGAACGCAGGCGTCCCGCCTGTTTTTGCGGGCAAGAGGCCAGCACTCCCAAGGAAAGACTTAAGTACCTGGACAAAAGTATTTACCTATCATGTGAACTGAATTTTGTACTCAATCCCAACATTTGCCAAAACTCTATCCACTTCTTTTCGTAAAGCGTCAAAACTGAGATAAGCAGATAAAGAAAGCCAATAATATTTAATGTGTT
This sequence comes from Deltaproteobacteria bacterium TL4, assembly GCA_051382335.1. GTDB lineage: Bacteria > SAR324 > SAR324 > SAR324 > NAC60-12 > JBBCAX01. Next base: position 914 of record JBBCAX010000017.1, on the reverse strand, counting down.
TCCACAGAATTTCTATGAGATTTAGTTCGGGCGAATATGTCGGCAAAAAATAAAGGTATAAGCCTTCCTCTTCCCATCGCTCTATTTGACTATCAAACCATCCGCTATGATGAATGGGGGCATTATCAAGAACCACAATGGTGGTCTTGTCAAGAGTAGTAACGAATTCGTCAAAGCACGCTACAACGACCTCAGAATTTATGGAGTTCTCAAAGGTATATGCGAACAAGTCACTTTTTCGATTCATAAACCCCAACGCATTGATTCTTCTCGTCTTTTCACTCGGAAGAAGAATTGGATCATCAGGATCCTGCCAAGCGTATGGAACTTCTGGGACCCCTGTGAAACCTGACCCATCAAAATAATACAAGTCAATCGTGCCAAGATCATCCTCGTGTTTGAGAATCTCCATGTCCTGTTGGGCCTCTCGAAAGTGTTCCTCATCCCGCTTCGATTTCAAGGACTTACGGGTACGGCCCCAACGAAGTTTTTTTTTATGATCCGTTTCAGCGTCTTCTGACTGATTGTTTTGTCGAACCTCTCCTGGATTTTTTCTAACGCGATTTTGGTTTGGCGGGGATTTTCTTTGACAATATCAATTACTTCATCATGATCGCTTTCCTGAATAATCAGAGGTCGTCCACTCTTTACCGCTGTTAATAAAGAGTCAAATCCATCTGCTTCCCAGTTAGTAATCCAACCGGAAACGGTCTTCCGAGTCATTCCGCATATGTGGGAGATGTCATTAATAGAATATTGAGCGTGACTGAGTCGAATCGCCTGAGCACGAGTTCGAGTCAATGTGGATTCCAGTGACGAATGTTCAATATTCAACAACCATTCGATCGTTAGGGGACTCAATAGAGAAATAAATTTCTTGCCGAGCATATGATGAGATGTTTAAATTGTTAATA
>JBBCAX010000016.1:0-13680 GCA_051382335.1 Deltaproteobacteria bacterium TL4 | reverse complement strand
GCATGGGGGAAGACGCATCTAGAATTCGGAAAAATCCAGGGATTATGGCAAGATTAAAAAGTTTTGCACTGAATATTATGAGGGCGAATAACGTAAAAAATATTAGCAAAGAACTATTTGAAAATGCGCTGGATATGGAAAGAATCTTAAATTATAAAGGTATCGGCATAAATTACGCCAATTAGAAGTGAACAGCCCTGCCCAACTCACCATAATTCTGGATTGGTTTCATCTGGAGAAAAAGTGTAAGGAACTTTTGAGTATGGCCTGTAAAGGTAGTCTGCTTCGCAACTCCGTACTCGATAAACTATGGCCTCTCCTCTGGCATGGCTTAGTTGAACAGACGGTTGATTATTTGAGGCATCTTCCCGAAAGTCAGATCAAAAACCAGGAAGAACTCTCTCCTTTGATCCGTTATCTGGAAAAGAATCGTCCTATGATTCCCGCTTATGAGATACGAAAACAGCTGGGGCTGCGGAACTCTAGCAATCGGGGAGAAAAAGCCAATGATCTTCTCGTGGCTGAAAGACAAAAAAACAATGGCATGAGCTGGTCTAAAGTAGAGAGTGTGGCCTTAGCTTCTGTGACAGCCTTAAAAAAGAACCAGGAACATCAAAACTGGTTTAAGAATCAGGTCCTCGAGTTTAAGCTGGTCGCATGAAATACACCTGCACAGGTCGAATAATTTTAGTAACAAAATGAGCTGTTAATCACGATGACCGAAAATAAACAATTTGAACGTATGCGGGAACAAGCGGAAGAGATCGTCAGTAAACTTCTCTCCAAAACTGATTTGGTGACCTTGGAAGAAGCACAGGAAATAATTCATGGTTTGAATATTCAGCGGGTTATGTTGGAGATGCAGAACAATGAGCTAATACGGACACAACAAGAACTCGAAAATTCACAGCAAGAAGCAACGCAACTCTACCTAGACTACCTGCAACTCTATGATAATTCTCCTGTCGGTTATATTACCATCAACAAAAAGAGCGTCATTCTGCAAGCAAATCAAACCTTGGCAGAGTTGTTACATGTGGAGAAGCAATCATTACTTCATAAGCCCTTAACGGACTTTATTGTCTCATCGGATCAAAAAAAATTTCTGACATTTGTTGATGCGTTTTATGAACACTCCTTTTATGAGCACTCCTTCGAGAAACATCTGGATCTACAAATTGTGTCCCACGAAGGCCCGCTGATAGGCACACACCTGAATTTTCACAAACATGCCATGAAACCCTGGTTACTCATTACCTTGACGGATGTTACGACACAAAAGCGGATAGAAGAAGATCTGAAGTCCGCAAAAGAAGCTGCCGAAATTGCAAATCTGTCCAAAAGTCGGTTTTTGGCAAACATGAGTCATGAAATCCGGACGCCACTCAATGCGATTGTGGGATTTAGCCTGCTTTTGTTCAAAAAAGCCCAAACCTTGTCACTCCCCAAAGAAGTTCAACATTACCTTCAAAACATCTATCAAAGCGGTAATAATTTATCAGAGTTGATCACTAATGTGCTGGATCTATCCAAAATGGATGCTGGCAAAATTACGGTGAACAACGAAACCGTGAACCTTAAACTTTTAGTGCAGGGTGCCTATCATATTGTGAAAGCGGCGGCAAACGAAAAAAAACTTTCTTTCAATTATGATTACTCTCCTCAATTGCCTGAATTTGTGATTAGTGACCGTAGCAAACTCAATCAAATTTTGATGCATTTACTGAACAATGCCATCAAATTTACGCCTGAGGGGAAGAGCGTCCAACTTTCAGCAAGCCGAGAGGATTCCTTCTTCCTCTTGAAAGTTGAAGATGAAGGCATCGGCATTCCGGCTCACGCGCAAGAACGTATTTTTGAGGCTTTTGAACAAAAAGATTCCAGCATCTCACGGAAGTTTGAAGGCAGCGGACTGGGTTTGACGGTAGTCAAACAAGTCACGCACCTACTCAAAGGAATGATCACCGTTGAAAGTGAGGAAGGTCAGGGCTCTGTTTTTATGGTGAGGCTCCCCTTGGTTGAGGCCAAAATTCTGGATCTTTCTGAAGAATCCACAGCATGGGAAAATTATGAGTTTTCAGACAATAATCGGATTCTGGTCGTTGAGGATAATTTATTAAATCAGGAAATGATACGATTTTTATTTAAGGACCTCCGCCTTGAAATCAATCTGTTTGATGGTGGACAAAAAGCCTTGGATTATACCATCGGTCTGATTGATAAAGGGACACCGCCCGATTTCATTTTGATGGATATTCATATGCCGGGTATGGATGGCATTGAAACGAGTCTTCACATACGCCAATATCCTGGAGGCGGAAACATTCCGATTGTCGCTCTATCCGCTGAATCTTCGGATGACTCAATCAAAATGACAGAGGCTATCAAGCTCCAGGCTTACTTGACAAAGCCGTTACAGATTGGCCAGTTAATGCCCCTTTTGGTCAAATACCTGAGGGGTAAACCGTTGAAGGCGTCTCTCAATCAGCAAAACAAACCGCCGTTACCGGAGAAATTGAAGACTGAAGTTCTTAATGAATTCCGAGTGCTTGCGGAAATTCCCCACTATCTCACCACACGCGTGAGTCGTCAAACTCAAAAAATTGCTGAGCTGTGCGATGCCTACGATTCTCCTTACGCACAGGTATTGGGACAAATAAAACAGGAGATTAATTCAAGAGGTTCTGAGCAAATTGAAAAACTGATTAACGAGGTGTTAAATGACTAGTATTTTGGTGGTGGATGATGATCGGTATTTCACAGAAGTCTGTACGCAATTACTTGAATCCTTTGGTTACGAAGTGGATGTCTTGATTGATTCGCAGTATTTATTCGAAACTCTCAAAAATATTCCTGTCGATTTAATTTTGATGGATATCCACATGCCCAAGATTGACGGCTTGACCTTGTTGACCCAGTTGAAAACCAAAATAGACTACCAAAATATTCCTGTGATCATGCTCACTGCGGATCAATCGTCCAATACTTTGGAAAAATGTTTGGAAGAAGGCGCAATTGACTTCATAAACAAACCGCTTAATGAAACCATCCTCCGTGCAAGAGTTCAATCGATCTTAAAACGGATCAAGGCCGAGAAAAAACTAAGTCAAACTCAAAAGATGCAATCGCTGGGAACGCTGGCAGGCGGTATTGCACATGACATGAACAATATTCTTTCCATTATTGTGGGATACTCCGAGCTATATTTAAGCCAGTATACAATACCTCCCTTTAATTCCAAATATATCGAAAATTCAATCACCGCAGCCTTACGTGGTAAACACGTTATTCAGCAACTCTTAAATTTTGCACAATCTGAAGAACAGCCGTTAGCACCTATTTCCGTCTCTTCCCTCATCAAGGATGCTGTTCAAATGGCTCAAATCACCTTTCCAGTGAACATTCAAATAGTGGAAAATACGCACCCTGACTGCCCCGCTATCTTGGGAGATGAGTCTCAGCTTTATCAGGTTTTAGTGAATCTGATTATGAATGCAAAAGAAACGATGGGCACCAAAAAGGGTGTTTTTGAGATCAGAGCGGAAAGGAAAAACCTAGAGGCTCCCTCCCCTCTGATCCCCGAAATGCCAACTGGAGAGTATTTGCACCTTATGATAAAGGATACAGGCTTAGGAATGTCTCCCGAAGTAAAAGACAGAGCCTTTGAACCTTTTTTTACAACCAAGGGGTTAGGCGGAACGTACCTTGGCCCCTCTAAAGAGGGGACAGGTCTTGGACTTTCCATTGTTTACAGCGTCATACGGCGGCATGAAGGTTTTATCGCGCTGGAATCTCAATTTGGAGAAGGAACAACCGTTCATCTTTACTTTCCCGCTCTCAAGGAACAATCAGCTATTACTACAGAATGGACTCAACCGGTCTCTCACTCGGAACCACTGTCCTCTGATCGCCAAAGTCAGCGAATTTTAATCGCGGAAGATGAAATGCTGGTTGCGGAAGCCTTAAAGGTCAGCCTTGAGCAGGAGGGACATCAGGTGACCTCTTGCCAAAACGGAAATGAAGCGTGGGAAACATTTCGGAAAACACCCGAGCAATTTGACTTACTGATCACCGATCAGTCAATGCCGTTGTTGATGGGAACTCAATTGAGTCTAAAAATTCATGAAATGCGCCCTGAATTTCCTGTCATTCTCATTACAGGCTTTAGTTCTCAGGTTTCTCAGGAAAACGCCAAGAATTTCGGGATTCGGATTTATCTCATGAAGCCTATTAGCCTGAAAGAACTCAATTCTGCCATCAAAGAGGTAATATAAATGAATAAAAATTTAAAATCACCAACACATGCCGAGAAGTCATAAATTTTGCATTTTGTTTTTCCACGATGGGATTTGACTCCGTCAATAAATGAGCACAATCTCGTAAGGAGATCGGCTTCATCCGCTTCATTCTTTTACCTCTGAGGACAAGCTTTGAAAAGCTCAACCGAACTTTTTTATACGTTTAAGGAACACACCATGAATATTTCGGATGTTAAAAACAAATTGAAGCAGGGAAAGTCAACGATTGGAAGCTGGATGCAAATTCCGGATACCTCTGTCGCTGAAATTATGGGGAAAGCCGGATATGACTGGGTTGCCGTGGATTTGGAACATGGAAGGTTTTCGCAGGAAAAACTTCCTGATTTGTTCCGAGCCCTGGAACTCGGTGGAACCGTACCCCTGGCCAGAATTGCTCAAGCTCTCGCAAAGGATATCAAACAAGCTTTGGATGCTGGGGCTCAAGGACTGATTTTTCCGATGATCGAAAGCGCCGAACAATTGCGACAAGCTATTTCCTGGTCGTTATATCCCCCTTTCGGAAGCAGAGGCGTGGGTTACGCGCGGGCCAATTTATTTGGAAAACAGTTTGACGAATACGTAAAAAACGCACATCATTTGCTCTTCATCGCGCAAATCGAACATATTGAGGCCGTCAAGCAACTCGATAGTATTTTACGAGTAGCGCATTTGGATGGAATTATGGTTGGACCTTATGATTTATCAGCCTCCATGGGACTGACCGCTCAATTCGAGCATCCGGAATTTTTAGAGGTTATGGAAACCATCCGGACTAAAGCTCTTGAAGCTCAAATCCCCATGGGCGCCCATGTGGTTCAAAATGTGCCTGCGGCACTCCAGGAAAAATTGGCTCAAGGCTATCAATTTTTAGCCTATTCCATTGATGCCCTATTCTTGTATAAATCCGCGCAAAACCCTGTAATGGAAAGAAAAAAATAAAACTATGAGTCACGTAATAGGCATTATACCGGCACGTATGGGAAGCAGCCGGTTCCCGGGAAAACCCTTGGCAAAAATACACAACATTCCCATGATCGGACATGTGTATTACCGTTGTAAAATGAGCCCGTTGCTCCAGGACGTCTATGTGGCAACCTGTGATCAAGCAATTTATGAGTATGTTGAAAGTATTGGCGGCAAAGCCGTCATGACCCGAGACACCCATGAACGTTGTACGGACCGGACCGTAGAAGCCGTACTGAAAATTGAAAAAGAAACGGGCCAACGCACCGATATTGTGGTGATGATTCAGGGGGATGAGCCGATGATCACGCCTCAAATGCTCAATGAAGCGACTCAACCCCTGTTGAATGACGCGTCCATTCTGGTTTTAAACCTTATGAGCCCGTTAAAAACAAGGGAGGAACATGAGGATCCCAATCAGGTTAAAGTCGTCGTTGATTTACAAGGAAACGCCCTTTATTTTTCCAGAGAGCCTATTCCTTCACGGAAAAAAGGAGCGGCTCAAGTCCCCATGTTGAAGCAAGTCTGCGTGATTCCCTTTCGACGGGATTTTTTACTCAAATATCACGAATTAAAACCAACCCCCCTTGAGATCGTAGAATCTGTTGACATGATGCGGGTCTTAGAACATGGTTTCGATGTGCGGATGATCATGACCAACGCCGAGAGTTATGCCGTGGACACCCCCGAAGACTTACGCCGAGTCGAGTCTTTGATGAAAAACGACCTCCTAAGGTCTCATTATACGAAATCCGGTCCAGCCTCATGAAAATATTCGATATTCGTCCCAAAGAATTGTATCAACGCTACCTGGAACTCAGTTTGGAGGATGCGAGTCACTTTAACCAGGAGGAATATAAAGCTATTGCTTGTCCTGGTTGTAAAGACACTAACGCGGTTCCCATGTTTCAAAAAAACGGTTTTGACTATGTTCGCTGTCAAAGCTGTGCTTCCCTCTATTGTTCTCCACGTCCCGGAGAAGAGGTCCTCACCAATTTTTACGAAAATAGCCCTTCCTCGAACTACTGGTCCAACATCTTTTATCCGGAAGTCGCGGAAATCCGCAGGGAAAAATTGTTCCGAAAAAAGGCACAGCAAATCAAAGCGCACTTGCAGAAAGCCGGAGTGAATCCCAGAAAAATATGCGATGTGGGTGCGGGTTTTGGAATTTTCCTGGAAGAACTGCGCCCCTGCTTTCCAGAGGCTGAACTCTATGCGATTGAACCCGGACAGGAACTGGCTCAGCGTTGCAGGGAAAAAGGATTTGCCACGCTTGAGCGGACTTCAATCGAGGCCAAAGAATGGGCAGGCAGGTTTGACTTGGTGCTTAGCTCTGAAGTTCTGGAACATGTATTTTCACCGGCACAATTCGTGGCTTCCTTACTTTGCTTAACCTCAAAAGGAGGAAGATGTCTCGTTACAGGCCTGGGCTATGAAGGCTTTGACATTCTCACCCTGCAACAAGACTCCATCAGTGTTTTTCCGCCTCATCATCTGAATTTTTTAAGTGTGAAAGGACTGGAGACCTTGTTTTTAGGGGCAGGATTTCAAGCGGTGGACATCAGGACGCCAGGGGTCCTGGATTTCGATCTGGTGCATAGCAGTGGCCTTGGTGGAGAATTTGCGAGAGTCCTCCATAGCAGGGGAGAGGAAGCAATCGCCGAATTTCAAGCGTTCTTGCAAAAATATAAAATGAGTTCTCATGTTTGGTGTTGGGCAACAGCCCCTTAAACCGTTATGCTACAAAGTCGATGAAAACCACAGCCAAACAACAGCAACTGGACCTTCGCTACGGAGGCTGCATCCCCGCACAACATTCGCCTTTATGGAATGAGATCGCCGTAACGATTCGTCTGGAGTTTACCGGCTGGATCCAAAGTATCTCTGAACCTCATGCCGCCAACATTGATTGGTGGGTCGAAGGTCCCGCCAGTCGGAATACCTCGTCCTGTCCTCTCTTTCATTATTGTTGCGCGTTCATTTTGCTGGAACACTTACTTGAAAACAATCAGCCTCCCGCGGAGATTATTGTCGATTCAAAAGCCTTCGCGAGCCTCCTCAAAGAACTGTTACAAAAAAGCGGAAAATCGATCCCCGTGACTCGACCACGCTCGTGGAAAAGTCACATAAAAGAACTCTTTCGTCCGATTTATGGTTCTTTTTTTGCCTTGAATGAATATGTTCAACAATTTCGCCAGGCTCGAAAATCAGGCTCCCTGAAACGTCCCTTGTCAAACCATAAATTGATCTTGATTGATACCTTTGTGCTTCCCGGATTTATAGAAAAAAACCGCTATTACACCGGACTCTGGGAACAACTTTCTCCCATCGAACAAGAACAGGTTTATTTTGTTCCGCAATTGAGTGGTTTTTCTATCAAACAATATCGCTCCGCTTACCAGCAAATGCGGCAATCCTCGATGAATTTTCTACTGCGGGAAGATTATTTGAAAATGGAAGATTACGGCTATGCCCTCGGGCATCTGTGGCGAATCCGTCAGCTAAAGATCACAGGCTCAAATTTTCGGGGCCTTGATTTTTCAGCTTTAGTCAAAGAAGACCTCTATCACACACGAGATCTCGCTTCAGCTATTTCCGCTTTATTGAATTACAGATTCACCTACCGGCTTCAACAACAGGGTGTGCGCCTTCATCGAGTCATCAACTGGTTTGAAAACCAGGCAATTGACAAAGGCTGGAACGCCGGATTTCAAAAATACTACCCTGACGTTCCGAGAATCGGATATCAAGGATTTATTGTAGCGCCTCATTACCTGTGCATGTTTCCTACGCGGTTTGAACATGACTGTAAAATTTTACCTTCAATACTTGCGGTCCCCGGGGTTGGACATATCGAAGAAAAAAAGGAATTTTTCCCTGAAGTCAAAATAATGAGGGCGCCCGCATTTCGCTTTCAAGGGACCTGGAACCCCAGAAAACACTACCCTGGCACCCATTTTACCATGTTGTCTACCTTGACTATGGAAGATCAGGACAACCAGGCGGTTCTACGCTTCATTGCGTCGGCACTGCCTTTACTGGATCTTTCAAAGCTCCAAATCTGGATCAAACCCCACCCCACCCAAACTTCAGCATATATCCGAAACTTATATGGCGCAGACTGGCCTGAAGCTTTTGAGTTGGTCGAAGGCGATTTTAATGACTGTGTTGAAAAAGCCAACCTGCTTTTAGGTTATATTTCCAGCACCTGTGTTGAAACTTTAGCCAAGGGAATCCCGGTCCTTATTCTGGGAAACCCTAATGGCTTAACACATAACCCCATTCCCCAAAGCATTCCTCACGAGATCTGGCGGCTGTGCGACACCCCGCGGTCGCTAGCTCGAGAAATTGAGTTTTATAGAAGCCGCAGTCAAGAGGACTACAAACACTACGAAAGGTTGGGGCAAAAAATTAGAGAAGCGTATTTTGAACCATTGACACCGGAGGGAATTCGTACTTTTTTAGGCTTCGATAACCCGCCTATTTCTGCTGACATAACGGATTATTGAAGATCACCGCAAGGCAGAATTCATCACTCCTATTCCCATGCCAAAAAGACAGAATGGAAACGTTCAGTAACAAGGAGTTAGAGATGAAAACTATTCCACCTGTGCAGGTACCTTTTTAAAACCACGAAAAACACTAAAAACACGAAAGAAAACCTGCAAAATAAGGTTTCACGGAGGAATTCATTGGGGTTGGTCACATTTTCGGACATGTGTCAAAAATTTGATCTTTGATGTTCCACCTGGTTTGGGTTTTATCCCGTAGGGGCAGACCTGTGTGTCTGCCCAGGATCAGGGCGAACACACAGGTTCGCCCCTACAAATTGTGACCGAAAATAGGACCAACCCCAATTTTCATCATCCCAGGGTGCCGCTTACAGGAACGGTCATTTTGGCGGACCATGGTTTTTGTGCTTTTGTTGATTATTGGAAACTGTTACTCTGAGGGGATTAACTTTTATTTTTCAGGAACTCCCTGATTTTCGCAATATTTCCTGGGGGTAACCCTAAGAACCGGAACAGAATTTTATGTTTTTTAACACCAACAATCGTTGGAAATTTCATCTCGCCTTCAAAAAATTTTTTGCCTACGGTTCCAAAAGCATCACTATAAAACAGGGAGAGCGGCACACCGAGTTTATCGGCAAATTCCTTGATCTTCGAAGCGTCATCTGTTTTTAAAGGATCAATAAAAAGTAAGGGGATTTGGGGAAACTCTTTGGTTATCATGCGGTGCAGTTCAGGTATTTCTTTAATACAGGGCACACATCCTATAAAGAAGAAGCTAATGAGATAAGGGGTTTTCTGGGTTTTGGTGCTGAAGCGTTTGCCCTCGATATTACTTAGCCAAAAATTGGGTGTTTTTTTCTGGGCAAACACGGGAGCCCCGCCAACAAAAATAAAAATTAATAAAAAGGCGACAAGACGGATTAAGGCTCGCTGTTTCACATTCTTCATATATTTTTCTCTTTACTCGCTAATGTTAGTTACAAATCCACGAAGTTTGGTTTGGGACCATTTGTTCGCGACTTTCGACGCGACTTTTTCATATTGTTCTTCCTGAAAAGTCGCCTCTTTTGGCCACTTTCGGAGGGGGAAACGTTGAGAGGGTATGGAGAGATGATCAATTTTGTTCAACACGCCTAACTCCCTCTCATAGGCGCTCAAACTCAACTCCATTGTTGCAATTCCCTCCCACATCAAGGTGACTTGTTCGGTCATGTTTCCCAGGATACTATAGACTATCGCGATCTCGGCTTTTTCTTGTTCCATCAAAGGCGGCAACGCACTTTCCACATGCTGAGAGGAGACACTCAACGAATCGGTCACAATGTTGAGTTGTGGAAAGTTTTTCAAATATTGGACCAGCTTCAACCGTATCGTATTTCTGGCGCCGGCGGAGACCTTTTCAAAGGCCAACTCAGGACTTGTTTCATAAACCAGAATAGTTCTTTTCTTTTGAAAATCAGGACGTACAAAGAAAAATTCACCCCCTTGATGCCCCTGATTGTTGATGGATTGCAAGATTGGAGTTTGTCCAACACCATCTCTGGTGGCGGTATCGTTTGTGACATTGTCGGTAAGTTGTACGCCAAGGAGTGAGGCCGCTAAATAAGGACGCTGATTGGCTTTCAGCAGCGCTAATAAATGATACGCGAAAATCGAATGCCCTTCCCATTTTGCGCCGCCATCAAAGACAGGTTCATTTCCACCAGAACTCAAACCTTGAACACTTTTCAGTTTGTTCTTTTCACGGAAATAACGATTTTTCCTCATCAAATCCGCATTGATTTTTGAGGCGCCTCGAGTGAGGAGATTGCCACTGAAACAGGAATCAGCGATGATGAACTTATGTGCCGCGTCAATCGCTCTTAATTTGGTGAGCAGCGTTGTGTTTGGAATATAATCAATCGTGTCATCTTTTTTCCCATCAACAGGTACCCAGTAGCCTTCCTCACCTTCGTCATATTGTCCATGACCCGCATAGTAGATAAGGACACTGTCCTCTTTGCCGGACACTTTTTTGAGATGACTTAAACTTTCCAATAATTGACGTCGATCCGCATTTTGCAGGAGGGTAACATTCTCTTTGCGAAAACCATAGCTGCTGATCAGCAGTTCTCCAAGCGCCGATACGTCCAGGACTGCGGTTTTGAGTGTGGGCCAATACTTATAATCGTTGTTCCCAATCAACAAGGCCCGGTAAGTTCCTTCGGCAGGCGCTTTTTCTTCCGGGGTGACTGGATTTTCATCAGCCGTATCCGTTTTTTTAAGACTGATTCCCCGTAGCTCCTCTGAGGCCATGGTTATCGAGGACACAAAAATCAAACTGCTGAGGACTATTCCCAAGAATCGAAGCATAATAACCTCTCATGTTTTATAGGATCAGGGATTGTAGGGTGATGTTGATTTTGTCTTTGCGTTGTTATGACGCAAGGCTTAGCTCAGAATTTAAGGATGATGAGTCATTATAGCAAAAGTCTCTGCTCTTATCAATCTCACAAAGCCTTATCGTTTGTCAAGAATTGCTTGGAAATAACAAAACATAACTTTTGAAAGTTGTGGTTTCCACGGTTCACACGGAAGGCGTTGAAGTTTGGGTTCTCCCGTCAAGCAGGGGAATCCTTGGTGAAGTTTCTGACGTTATTTTGCTCTCAGGCCTGGGGTTTCAAACAGCATTAATCGCGCGGTAATGCCATCTGCGATTAAAAGGCCTTTGGGCTTTAATTGAAGAAGCGGATCGTTCCATTCCGCATAATTTTCTTCACAAAGTTTGGTAACCAGTTTTTGCTGAGTTGACGACCATTCGATCTTGAAGACGCGGGCCCAATGTCGGAGATCCAGCCCTTTGGTTTGTCGTAAACCCAACATCAGGGTTTCATTGGCTTGTTGAGACCCGGTTAAGTTTTCCACAAAAGCGACAGGTTCCGTCGCTTGGTTGAGTTTGTCGGCATAGAGCCTCAGGGATTGAACATTGGCCCAACGTTGGTTCGGAACATAAGAGTGGGCACTGACGCCAAAGCCCAAGTAAGGAAGGCCCGACCACACTAACAGATTGGAAACGCTGCGAAATCCTTTTTGCGCAAAATTGGCCACTTCGTAATGCTCAAAACCCTGTTGACTTAAGTATTCAATCGCCCACAGGTACATTGATTCAAAAAGGACCTGGTTATTTTGTACCCAAGCCACGATTTCAGGTTGATGAGCAAAGGGGGTATCGGGCTCAATATCCAAGCCATAGAGTGAAAGGTGCTTGGGTTTGGCGGCTGTGATTTTTTTTACATCGTTTTGAAACATTTCCAGCGTCTGCCCCGGAATGCCAAACATCAGGTCAACATTGTAGTTTTCAAAAGGGGAGTGACGCATCAGTTCTACGGCTTGCTGATGTTGTTGAGCCGTGTGATTTCTTCCTAACGTTTTAAGAATTTCCGGGAAAAAACTTTGTCCTCCCAGGCTGATCCGATTAATCCCCAGTGAGAACAACCCTTGTAAATATTCCAAACGGACATCCTCTGGGTTCAATTCCATTGAAATCTCAACAGGTTGACTTAACTCAAAATGATTTTTAATTGTCTTCATCAGCGTTTCTATCTCGCTCACTGTCAAACTCGAAGGCGTTCCGCCTCCCAGGTAAATCGAGTGTAAAGGTTCTAATTGTGAGTGGAATTGTTCAGCCCGAAGCCTCATTTCTTGTTGTATCAGATCCAAGTAAGACTCATGCAGTTCGCCCCGATCCTTACGAACAGTAAAGGGACAAAAGGGGCAAATTTTTCGACAAAAGGGAATGTGGATGTAGATTCCGGGAATCGAGGGAAGGGGCCTTTTTACATATTTTTCATTTTGCTCAACAGAATATTTTACATCTGGTAATACATTTGTCATAGAGTTCTATAGTATGGAATTTTGTAACGACTCCGCCTCCAACGTTGAAATGAGGAGATTCGTCGCTAGAACGGAGTCTCTTCTCAAAGAAAATAAATCACCACTGAAGTCCCTCCGTGTTCCTTGAACAAATACGGGTTCAGGACTTTAAATTTTCCAGAAGTATCACAATGAATTTAACGAAGCTCAAAAATTACGCATTACTTCGACATAGCTTGACAAGGATGTCAATTCGCAAAGAAGATATCCGGTCTTTTTTACTCTCTCCCCGTCCTGGCTTGTACAAAGGCGAATTAATTCCCATCATTGAAGCAAAAGACGCGGAAATCAAACCTGATTTCAAGATGCTTCAACGCTATTGTGAACTTTGCGACTTTAGCGATAACAACGTTTTACCTCCTACGTTTCCTCATTTATTGGCCTTGCCGCAAATGATTGAAATTCTGTGTAAGCCTGTTTTCCCTTTAAAAGCGATAGGCATTGTTCATACAGGGCAAGCCATTATTTCACATCGGCCCCTCAACCCGAAGGAGTGTCTCAAATATCATTGTTATTTGGAAGGAAACCGATATAAACATGTTGGCGTTGAGTTTGATCTCATTACGTTGGTTACCTCAAACAATGAATTAGTTTGGGAAGGCATATCGACTTTTTTAGCCAAAACTCGTCCTTTCAACAAAAAACTGAACCTTGTCCCTCAGCCAATTGCCAATGCGCTGGTCGAGGAAGAATGGGAATTAGCGGCCAATCTGGGAAGACATTACGCGGTCATTTCTGGTGATTTTAATCCAATTCACTTGTTTCGCGTAACGGCCAAACCTTTTGGATTTAAAAATCCGATTATTCATGGCATGTATCCCCTGGCTCGAATGTTAGCAACGTTGCAGGATCACATGCCCGCTTACCCAGGGCTGTTCACTTCTAATTGGCGTAATTTATGCCGATACCTTTATAATTTAAGATTCTTTCCATATCCAGCGCATTTTCAAATAGTTCTTTGCTAATATTTTTTACGTTATTCGCCCTCATAA
>JBBCAX010000015.1:0-2266 GCA_051382335.1 Deltaproteobacteria bacterium TL4 | reverse complement strand
CGAGTAAAGTGCTGACTGTAATGAAAAAGCTAAGAATTCAAGCAGGTCTTGTTTAGAATTTCTAGGCAATTCATTTTGCTCTCTAAAAAGGACAAACTGACCAACTAAGGAGGAATCCGCACTGTCTATTTTTTAAGTAACTGATATTATTGAGTTTATTAAAAATAAGAAACAGGCAGAAATGCCATTAACTACATGAAAAACTATAGAAGAAATCATGGAACTTGTGAATCATCAGAAAATTCTGGAATTTTTGAACCCGGAAGAACGCCTGCAAGGACTGGATACTAAAGAAATTCTGGGACATTTCAAACCTGAAGAATTGCTTCAAGGGCTGGATGCTGAAGAACGACTGCAAGGGCTGGATGCTAAAGAAGTTCTGGAACATTACAACCATAAGGAGTTGTTAGCCCAAATGTCTCCTGAAGAAATCCAACAGTATCTTGATTCCCTTAAACAAAAAGGAAATTGATTTCAGAATGTGTTGTCAGAAAAAGCGGCGAAAGCCCATTTTAGGAAGTTTTTGCTTTTTCTACCGTTGTAACTCTTACAAGATTAAGATGATAGCGTTTGATAATTTCATCGCTCTTCTGATCCTGATAGTCCAAAAAAGCTTGGGCCTTCAATCCGCCAAGTCTTTCACAATCTTGGTTCGCTTGTCTTTTCCATTCCCAAACTTCTAGTAAAGAGGGATCAATCTTCTCGTTCTCCATAAGTAACCTCCAAAGGGGTAATCATCTGAATAGGTAAGTTTCGTATTTCTTGTATCACCCAGTCGTAAAGTTGGCAGCGTGTCAGATAATCAGGCCCCGCAAAAGAAAGGATATCCTCACGCATCTCTTTTCTACCTCAGTGAGATGTGTCATGGCTTTATAGGCTCTTTTCTCTAAACGAGTAACGACCTTCGTCATTTCCTGAAGACCCTGAAACACATCACCAAAACAAGGAGTATTCGGCCAGGCAAGCGCTTGTCCAGCTCTCAAATCAAGGCCCCCGTCAGCAACGGTGTTATTGGGAGACAACCCCTGAACCTCCAAGTCCATCAGATGGATCGCCCAAGTTTCTGCGTCCCGATGATCTTCCTCTGTGAGAAGATAACAATAGGCCGAGTCTAAATCCACTCCTGCCAAAACAGGAGTCCCTGATTGGAATAGTTCATCATGACTTCCAACCTGAATTGGAGAAAGATCATAACGCTGAGTCACCTGTTGAGCTTGAGGAATAACGTCTTCAACGATATTGTGGACACTTCCTACTGATAATGGAAAATCCAGAAGATCACGAAAAAACTGGCAAGGTTCAAAAATGTCCATTTTCAGGGAACAGAACGGATTGTAGAGATCTCCAGAAAAGTTCTTTCCTGGGAATGCGGGCCTCTTGCCCGCAAAAGCAGGCGGGACGCCTGCGCATGCGAGTTAATCACTGTTAAATTTGGACGCAGATTTACAGGATTTTAAGGATTTTTTAAAATTTCATCCTGTTTATCATGAAAATCTGCGTCCAATTTTTCAAATACAGGGAACGTACAAGTAAAATTTAGTAGTGATTAACTCGGATGGACGCCTGCGTTCCCAGCAAAAATTTATCTGGACATCTATACTCGTTCCGAAGCTTTAAATGGGAACGAAGTAGAAAAGATGTCACCCTGATTTGAACCATGCCGATTTATCACCTTAAATACTGGTCTAAAATAGGGGGTCCATTATACTTTCAAAACCAAGGACTTCATCTAAACTTTTCCCCTTTTCCCAGGCTCCCAGCAGTTCCGCGATTCCCGTCAGCGAAAAGCCTTGTTTCTGCATGCTGGTTATCAGTTTTAAACGCGCCAGGTGTCCTTCATTATAAAACCCGGCTCGAAGACGCATTGTGGGCGCAGGTAACAGGGCTTTGCTTTGAAAGGCCCGGATATTACGGGAACTGACGCCTGAGATAATGGAAAGTTCCTCTATCGTCATGTCTAGCTTCTTCTCTTCACTCATAAGTCTCACTTGTTGTGGTTGGCGTAGGGGGGCCCGGTTTATTTTTTACAAAAAAAAACATTTTTAAGTTGCATCCTGCAAAAATTAGAGTTACATTGCCGACTGTTACATAGAATATCGTTACATAAAATAATGTAAAGTTAAATCTGACATTATTAGGCATCAAGAACGCTTTGCCTTTCTAATAACCTGATCGTCTAAATCGAATTAAGGAGACATCCATGCCGGTGATACATTCTCAGGTTGATACAACCTCAGATGAGTTCAAACAAAACCGAAACGATATG
>JBBCAX010000014.1:0-2310 GCA_051382335.1 Deltaproteobacteria bacterium TL4 | reverse complement strand
ATATTTTCCGAATTCCTCTAGAATCTGCTTCATGTTTCTCCTGTTTTTGCTAAGTTAATCTTTGTGGAAAAAGACAACTCTTTACGGGAGAAACACCGCCATATTCAATCCAATTCTTCTGTTTTTTAAATTTTTACATACCACTCATCTTTCGGTAGAATTTAATTTCATGCACGGGTATTGGTCTAGGGCATGTAAATGATCGTCATTCGCACCAACATAAAGTATTCCATCCACTACAGTGGGAGATGAATTGATCCCTCCCGGGTTGGTTTTATAATCCCAAAGTTTTTTTCCTGTTTTAGCATCTACCGCATAGATGTATTCATCGTCACTACCAAAATAAACAACCCCATCAACAACAGCGGGAGAGGAATCGACAATCCAAGGCAGTCCGAGAGTTCCCATCCGAGAAGCAAAAGCCCACACTTGTTTCCCTGTATGGCGATTCAATGCGTGAAGGTAGCCTAATCGACTTCCAAAATAGACCATATCCCCTGCTACAGTTGGAGCGGTTCCGACTGAAGAATAGACATTGAACTTCCAAAGAACTTTTCCTGTTAACGCATCTAAAGCATAGAAGTAGTCTCGTTCTCCCACTGCCCCTGCTCCAAAATAAACGACACCATCAACAACGGCAGGGGAAGATTCAATGATTTTGACAGGGGCCTCAAACTTCCAAAGGATTTTCCCCTCTTGTGGTCCAGAACCTTTAAATTCTCCGGTACGTTGGTTATTACCTCGATAGGTATAAACATTCCAAGTCGGATCCCAACCTTCTGGGCGTTGATGCTTAATGATCTGTTGGGTACACCCTACAAAGAGGAATACAAAAAACAAAATTGCAAACAAGGAATAAATTCGTTTCAACGACATAGCATTCACCAAAAATCGGGGTTGAACCAAAACAATAATCCAACCCACCTGACAAAAAAAATATTTTTAAAACGTTAGAAAACAACTCTAAGAAATCTCAAATTAGCGTAAAAAGGTCGTTTTAAGATCGAGCATTGACACATGGAATACTCCTGATCGAACGATTGAAAATCCAGAGATAGAAAGGTCTGCAAGGCAGGCGGTGTGTGGTAAAACACTTGTCTCCCACCAAGTATTTTTTAGTTAAAGCTCCCTATAGAAGCTTTAGCAAATTTGAATAGAGAATGGAAAGCAAAAAAAGTGGGTTTTATTGAAATGACGGTTGGATAATAGGAATAGCGATTTGTGGCAGGTTTATCCTTGCATTACTTCTTCCATGCGATGGCTTTTAATGAACGAGTCCATAACCATCATGACGGCTTTTTGTTCTTCATTGGAAAGGCGACTAACTTGATCAAAACGTTTAACTAATTCACGATTAGGAATTTTTTCTAAGGAGATTTCCTGTTCTCCACATAACAGATAATCCAAACTGACCTCAAGAGAACGGGCAAGTTTAATCATGATATCCACGGTTGGGAACATAACGCCCCTCTCATATTTGGAAATACGTTGATTGTCCATTCCCAATTTCACAGCTAATTGTCCCTGTGACCAGCCTTTCGATTGCCTTAGTTGTTTTAGACGATATTGGAAGTTTTTTACTGCTATAGTTCTTTTTTCTTTCATAGACTCCTCCTTCGCTTCGATTATGTATGATTCATTTAGAGATGCAATAAAATTTTCACTTGACATGGTTTAAGTATGCCACTATAAAATAAGTATACAAAGACTATAGATTTTTAATCAACCATGTCATTTGAGATAAAATCATGAGAACAGATTGAAACAAGTGATTTATTTAAAGGAGCGTACCTTTTATGTTCGGGAGGCTGCTTAAAACATCCTCAGATGAATGAGGATCGTCAGGTGACCTTCATCATTGAAGGGGATGAGATGCGGCAGAAGGATCTGTTGTACCGGACTGGCCGTGCCAGTGTGAATCCTTTGCAATTGCGGGAGACTTTGAATTTTCTGCGGGATGTGATTTTTGAGACGTTGAGACAAGAGAACCCAGGAAGGAGAAAAATACATGGGAAAACAGGACATGGAGCAGCTTAAGAAAAATTTGGACATCGTCGCGGAAATCCAGAAACGGGGCGTGGTCTTAAAACAACAAGGCAAGGAGTGGAAAGGCTTGTGTCCTTTTCATCAGGAGCAAACCCCCTCGTTTTCAGTCAACCCGGAAAAGGGAGTTTGGAATTGTCTGGGGTGTCATCAGGGAGGCGATCTCATCGACTTCATCAGGAAGAAAGAAGGTGTGGATTTCACAACAGCCGTAGGAAGCTTAGTCCGTGAAAATCCACAACACACACAGAGTTCCGTGAAAGAACC
>JBBCAX010000013.1:0-12343 GCA_051382335.1 Deltaproteobacteria bacterium TL4 | reverse complement strand
TTTCGCTACGCTCTACCCAACCTACGTTTTTGTCCCACTTTAGACCGGTAGCCCTTTTTTTAACCACGAAAAACACTAAAAACACGAAATAAAACCTGCAAAATAGGGTTTCACGGAGGAATTCATTTATTAAAAAATCATTTATTTCATGTTTTTCGTGTTTTTCGTGGTTAATTTTCAAACCACCTGCACAGGTGGAAATTTTTCAAATTGTACCAAGTCAGTCAATTATTCTGGTCATTGCTGTTCGACTATTTCTTCCAACACCTTCTCGATCGATGGCTTTTCACAGGCAACCACATCATTCGATAAGTGCTTGTGGTGTGGGAAACTTGTCAGATCGGGAAAATGTGGAGTGCTGTCATACCGGAAAATGAGATGATGTTGCTCGTCTTGGCAGTGGTAGCGGTAGTCGAGATGGACAAGGTTATTCGCCTCTACCACAACAGCTTCGCTCATTTCTAGCAACGGCCCTTTATCGAAACGCATACGAATCCGCAGATTCACTCTTTCCGATGTTAATACCTCCTCCGCATATTTTTCCACATAGACATCACGACATTGGAGTATTGCTCGTTCCACTTCTTCCAGGTAGGACGCTAATACTTCATGCAACATTTTGGAGCCTTTTTTCCAGTTTCTGATGAAGCTCCAGGTAATGGCGAAAATCATTAGCCCATTCGACATAGACCGTATCATCAGGCATTTTTCCTCTGCAATACTGGTCATAGAACTCTTCTGATGTGATTTTCTGCTCGCTTTCGTAGATGCTTAGCCTTTTTGTCACAGCAAGCAGAGCATCTAATGGCGATGAGTATTGGATCGTTTGTTTAAGCATAACATTGCTCCTATTCGTATTCAGAAACGTTCTTCTCTAGCGTAAATTCTTTGGGCATGAGTTTCATCCTTTGGTTCCGATTCGGGAACCGTGTGTAGGGTATGTTCTATTGGATACTATACCGAGTCAGCTACAGATCGGCAAGGTAAATTCATCAGGGTTGAGTGAGTCTACATTTCTGTTTTGTCATCAAAATCGACCAGGAAAATAGCGGTTATTTGTTGTCACTATCGTCATTGTGAGCGAATCCAATATGTTGAATTTGATTTCCTCTTGCCTTTAATTTTATAATCAAGTACGAGTATGAAAATCAAACTCAATATTAACATGAAGCAGGGGAAAACATGTTACCAATCCAATTTTCTGATAGTATTTCCACAATAAGCCCGAAAATGGAATCAACAATATTCGTCACAAACACATGAGTCTAATGCTAAAAACTTGCGTCAACCGAGGTTTTGTTACTATAAGGTCAAGACATCAATGCGGCCAATCATAAAAAAATCTAACGATTCTTCTATCTACAACGCCAGTTTTACTTCGGGTTCCTCCTTGATGCTGACGGAGAGTCGGCACATTGCACAGTTGCTTTTGAACAACAGCAGTAAAGAACAATGGCATCAAGCGATTGTGGTGGACAATATTCTTCAAAAAAGAAGTCCAGACACGGCAAGACGAATCAATAATTTAATTCGGGCAAGGCTGGAAACAATGACTTCTGAACTATGGAAAATCATTATTGAAGGTGATTCTGTGGTAACGACTCAGGCATTGTTGGCATGTGCGATAAAGCATAGTCGTTTGATTGGGGATTTTTTAGAGCAGGTACTCAAGGAAAACCTGAGGGTGTTTAAGCCGGAACTCTCCAAAAAGGACTGGAATGATTTTCTGGATGGTTGTGGACAGCAAGCTCCAGAGGTAGGGCATTGGTCTAAAAGTACCAAGCAAAAAATGGGGCAGGTCGTATTTCGTATTCTGGCAGAGGCACAGTATATTGATAATTTGCGGAAACCTGTGGTGAAACCGATTCATCTTGAAAATGAAGTTCTCAATTACTTGAAGCAGCATCATGAAAATTATGTCCTGCGTTGCATGGATATTGGCTCACAAGACACCCAACAGTTTTTTATTTAAACGCAGAGACGCAGAGACCGCAGAGAATCGCAGAGAAGTTTTATGAAATTTTTTCCTCTGCGTCCCTCTGCGCTCTCTGCGCCTTTGCGTTAAAATTTTCTTATCATACAAGAATAAAGATGGATGCAAAATTAAAACAACGCTGGAATCAGGTTTTATCACGATTGCAATCCGATGAACTGCAAAATAACAAGGGCTTGGGAAATGAAATAGGATTCTACATTTTTGACTATCCTCCTGAATATGAGTTGGAAATCCGTGAATCTTTGGAAATCATGATCCAGCAGTTGAATAAAAACAAACCGGATCTCAAAGTCAAGCATGTCAACCTGTTTACCTTACTTTGTGAGTATCTGGAAAAACGGAAATTACTGCAACCCGCAATCAAACTGCAAAGTGAAAAAGGCAATACGGCTGTGATGAAAGCTTTGAAAGGTCCATTGCATGAAGAAAAAGTGGCGCAATATTTTCTGGAATCCGTATCGCCCAATGATTCTGATCTGGTTTTGATTTCAGGCGTTGGTAATGTGTACCCCATGCTGCGAACACACACCATGCTCAACAACTTCCACCCCTTGATGCAAGGCACTCCACTGGTAATGTTTTACCCTGGCATCTACGATGGACAGCAGATGAGACTGTTTGGAAAACTAAAAGAAGACCACTACTACCGTGCATTTCGTTTGGTTTCATAATTTTGTCCTATCTCTATTTTGGTAAATTAGCCAAGAACACACAAGAAAAGACAAAAACAAATTTTTTTAAAAATTTTATTGTGTGTTCTTGTGTGTTCTTGGCAAAATTTTTAGGCTTTAAAAATTTATTTTGCACTCAAAGGGGAGTTTATGCTGATTAAAGATATTTTTGCCAAAAACCTGTTCCGATCCATCAACGGAGTCGTCAAAGCGGAACAACAGGATCAGGCGGTGGTGTGGCAGGAACTGGACGAATATGTCATTACAAAAGAGTTGCTGAAGCATTTTCAAAAGCTCTTTCAAGTCTATCTGAAATCGGTTGACCACCCTCATGATCCCTCCGTCAGTGGACAAATTGGAGTCTGGATTTCAGGCTTCTTTGGTTCAGGGAAGTCCCATTTTATCAAAATATTATCGTATCTTCTGGAAAATAGACAGGTTCCTCATCCAGAATCAGGAATCCAAAAAAATGCCTTGGAATTCTTCAATGATAAAATAGATGACCCCTTGTTCTTAGGTGATATTCAACGTGCGGTTTCCAAAGACACGGAAGTCATCCTGTTTAATATTGACACCAAAGCCGACCATAAAGAAGGCAGAAACGCTATTCTGAATGTGTTTTTGCGAGTGTTTAACGAAAATCAGGGCTTTAGCGGAGATTATCCCCATATTGCTCAAATGGAAAATCACTTGAGCGAAAAAGGAAAGTTAGAGGCGTTTCATCAGGCGTTTAACGATTTGGATGGCTCGTCCTGGGAAGAGGAGAAGGATGCTCATTTATTCAAGGAATCTCAGGTGGTGGGAGCGTTAGCCAAAGCCTTGGATATTTCTGAAAACGATGCTCAAAACTGGTTTAATAAGGCGGAAGAACAATACAGTCTGACTATTGAGAATTTTGCCAAACAAGTGAAATCCTACCTGGATCGCAAAGGTTCCAATCATCGGATTTTGTTTTTAGTGGATGAGGTGGGGCAATTCATCGGGGATGACAGTCCGTTGATGCTAAACCTGCAAACCATCACTGAAAATCTTGGAACAACCTGTGGAGGTCGTGCCTGGGTCATGGTCACGTCTCAGGAAGACATTGATACCATTCTTGGAGAATTCAAAAAAGCAAAAGAACAGGACTTTTCTAAAATTCAGGGAAGGTTCACCACACGCTTATCTCTTTCCAGTTTCAATACCGATGAAGTCATCCAGAAAAGGCTTCTGACCAAAACATCAGATGCCGAGAAGGCCTTAAGACGTCTTTATGCGGAGAAAGGGGATATTCTCAAACATCAACTCAGTTTTCAAAACACAGGAGCCACGCTTAAAAATTATGCTGATTCTGATAACTTTGTAGCAAACTACCCTTTCGTTCCCTATCAATTCCAGTTGATTCAAAAAGTTTTTGAGTCCATCCGTAAGGCGGGAGCCACAGGCAAACACCTCAGTCGAGGGGAACGTTCCATGCTGGATGCGTTTCAATTGGCGGCTCAGGAAATCGGCAATCAACCTGTCGGCACACTCGTTCCTTTATATCGCTTTTATTCTGCGATTGAAGGATTTCTGGACACTGCGGTCAGCCGTACCATCAATCAAGCCTCGGAGCGACCTTTAGCGCCGTTTGATCTCCAGTTGCTCAGAGTGTTGTTTTTGATTCGCTACGTTGATATTTTAAAGCCCCACATCGACAATTTGATCACGCTTTGTATTGATCAGGTCGATGCGGATCGGCTGGTTTTACGAAGGCAAATCGAGGAAAGTCTGCAAAGGCTGGAGAAAGAAACGCTGATTTCTCGCAGCGGCGCTCTTTATTATTTTTTAACCAATGAAGAGCAGGATGTGACCCGAGAAATTAAAATGCTCAGTCTGGACGGAAATGAAGAGGTTCAGGAAATCAGCCGTTTGATTTTTGAAGAGGTGCTGAAAGGGAACCATAAATACCGTTATCCCGTCAACAAAACGGATTATCCTTTGCCCGTCTTTGTGACGGACATCCGTGGAAAGGAAAGCTGGAACAGGATTTGGTGCTGGAAATCATCACACCTTTTTCCGATGACTATGAGTGGTATTCCCAGGAAAAATGTATTACCCGCAGTATTCAAGACAATGGCCGTGCGGTGGTCAAGCTGGACAACCCTGTGGCGTTTGCGAGGGAACTGAGAACCTGGCTGCAAACCGATAAATACATTCGGACCAAAAGCGATTCCTCTGCGCCCTCAACCCTTCAACGGATTTTACGGGATCGGCAGGAAGAAAACAGGGATCGTCAAAAAAGGTTAATAGACGCGGTCCAAACGCTGCTCCTTGAGGCGGAATACTATGCGATGGGAAAAGGGCTGGATAGCAAATCCGCCAATGCTCAAGCCTGTGTTGACGAAACCCTCAAATATTTACTTCAGAATCTTTATTCCAAGCTAAACTACCTCAAAACGTTTCACCCCAATCCACAAGAAGAAATCAAGGCTCTCCTCCGCACCAGCGATGTCACCCAAATTGAAATGGCTCAAGAAGATGCGGCCAACTACGCTATGGATGAAGTCCAACGCTATATCCAACTGAAGAACGACCAAAATCAACGCTTACTCTTGAGCGAAGCCATTGAACATTTTTCAGGTCGCCCGTTTGGATGGCCTGAGTGGGAAATCGTGATTTTAGTGGCTAAGCTTGCCTCTAATCATTCCATCAACTTAAGGCAGGGAACTTCCCCCTTAACCCTGGAAGAGGCTCAAGAGTTTTTCTGTAAAACCGCCAAATGGAAATTGGTATCCCTGCACAAGCGTCGTATCCTTGATAAGGATTCTTTGGAAAAAGCACGGAAGCTCGGACAACATTTATTTGGGCAAATCGGGCCAGACGCTGAACAGGATTTGTTTGATTTCCTTAAACACCATTTGACTCAATGGAAATCGGATTTAGAGGAGATCAAGCCTTTGACCCAAACGGGGAAATACCCTGGAGGAACAATTGTCGCCTCTGCTTTGAAAACCTTACCTCCCTTGTTGTCCCATCAGGATAGCTACCAGTTCCTTGGAGCCTTTCTCAAAAGTAAAAAGGATTTGGAGGACTTCTCCGAAGATTTGCATGATCTCAGAGGCTTTTATAAAAATCAAAAAACCACCTGGGAACGATTGATTCAGGCTCACCAGCACTTTAGTTTGAATCAGAAGGATTTGCAGGAAAATCCTCAGGCGTTCAAAGCCATGCAACGCATGGAAGAAATCCTCAAGGCCCTTCACCCATACACTCTGATCAAAGAAGCGGATGACTTGATCGCAACGGTCGCTCCCATCAATGAACATTTGATTCAAACTAAACGGCAGGAAGTGGAAGCCGTCCTGGACCAGATGATGGCACAGATTAAAACCAAACTGGATGAAGCTAAAGCAGACGGAATATTAAGTAACCGTTTGCTAAAACCACTCCAGGATATTAAGAAACAAATACAAAGTGAAGTGGGTATTCCAGACATTCATTATGCCAAGAATTCTGCGCAGGAAAAGTTGGATGACATTCTGTTTGAGCTTGAACAGAATCCTAATGACCCTGTAAAGCCTCCTATAAACATTTATCTTTCTCAACTGGTTCCTAAAATAATTTTGGAAACCGAGCAGGACATTGATGATTTTTTAATAATACTCAGGCAAGAATTGGAAAAGGCGATTTCCAATAAAGAACGGGTTTGGATTAAATAGATTAGAAAGAAACCCATAAAACCAGATGATGTGCTTTTTACCATACGATCAAATCTCGAAAGGATTTTGTTAGTGGTAATGGCATTCTGACTGATGAATTTTTGGTTCTGAATACTTGAATTTCAGTTTGAACCTTGTTTTGTGTCCTACCCCAAAATTTGCACAAGCAACATCAGGTTTTAACTAATTGCACTAGATTTTGAATATAATCATCACCGCTCAGTTCAGTATCATCGAATCCTACAGTATAAAACCAACGTGCAAACCGCTGAAATAGATGTTCCGCAAATGGAGAGGTAAGTTGGGTTAACTTTTTTTCTGCTGTGGGACATACTGTTAAGTCAAAAGAATAAATCATATTGAAGTCCGCAACCAAAGGTTCCTGAACTCCATATTGGGCATCAACAGGTAAGAACATCAAATTCTCTGTTTTACCTTTCACAATATTAGAAATTTGATTTTTTAAGTTTTTTTGACTCCCAGAGGCTTCAATAAAATCTCTGAGCGTAATTACTATACAAAATACTAGGTGGGTAATTTTAACAGAACGAGAGGGACTTTCGACTAAATGACAAGTACGATTAACAAGCATCCAAAGGGGAATCTTTGAAGAGGGAACCGAAGAACCAAAATCTTCGGATTTGTAAATATCTCCCTGCCAACGATGATTAGTATTGATTGAAGTGTAATATGGAGAACTCATCATTAATATACTCTTACTTACCAGCCATAGTTTTTGGCAGCTTGCATTTGCTGTTCTTCAACCTCTGATACATCATAATCCTCTATGAGTTCCGAATATGAAGCAAGATTAGGGATATGAGACCATGTTTCTTGAATATATGTTGTTGATCCTGTATTGCAATAAATAGCAGGTTCACTTGTTTCTGTAACAGTATGAGTTCCTTTCAAAAGAAGTATATAATTTGAGTGATCAGGTAAGTAACTCATAAATATAATTCTTTGATTCACTGGAGATAATGTCTTTTTTTCAGGATTGTATTTTACTTGTGGATGCAAAGAGTAGGAAAGTGGGGAACTCGCATCGTTACTTGATTTTCTCATCATTCTTCCTCCATCAGTTTAATCATCGTATCTGTGATTGACCACATAAAAAGATCGAAATGCCTGGCATTAAAGCTGGGAAGTATATTTTCCATCACATTCTTTATATTACCAGGTTCTTTTCGAATCAGGTCAAAATCCAGGACAGCTTGGTATCTGTCGGCTTTATCCAGTTGTTTAAATTGATTTCTGATCAAGCAGATGTCCTGACCCAGTTCCAGTACCATCGACTCTTCTATCAGTTTCAACGCATCTTTCCCCGCAATACCGCTCCGTAATGTTCCAAACAAGGATGGATTAAAAATCGAACAAGCGTCAGAATAAGAGGTTACAGGCTCGACAATAATGGAATTTATTTTACGAAATCCAACTTTGATGGGAGAAAGCTTTCCAAGTTCCTTTTCAATAATCTTAAAGTATCCTTTTAGTCTTCTTTCGAAATCATCAAAACCCTGGTAACTATAATCTGAAAATACAACACGGTCTGAGGTGATTTGTAATTCACGTTTAGGTTCTAAACTGACAAAAGCAATCCCAACAGGATTTGCGTTTTGTTGAATATTAATGACCTGAGGTACTGAATGATTTCCTTGAAAGAAAAATTGATTGTGAACCACTTTTTTTGAATCGTGAAATCCAAAATCTACGAGTTTGTCTCTCAGTGTATCTTCTTTTTCCAGTATAATGGTATTAGCCATTGCCTGATATTCAACTTCACAATAAACCCCTATTAAAAAATGTTTTTTAAAAGTTCGTCTTTTACAGTGAGGGAGGTTAAGTATCATGGTATTCTGGAACTCGATATTAATTAATAATCATTTTTACCCAATATTATCATGAAGCCCCTTTCAAAATCATTTACTTCAGACACTTCAAATTTTAGGCACTTTTTAATGGATATGTACCCGACTATTATACATGGATCAAGATAACAATCTATATCAAGATATAAAATGCAATTTTAAAGGAAATATGAACAAAAATAAACTGAAAGCCTATGCTACCATCGCCAGAAGGGACTTCATTCAAGCGGTCACAGAACGGGCTAACGCTTTTGGTATCTCTAAAAACCGCATCGAACCTGTTACGATTCAGGGGAATACGGTCATCATTGGGGATAAAACTTTCCCCAAACGAGTGGCAGAGCAACGAATAAAACTTGAAGAACGAATCAAAAATAATGGCTTTGTTCCAGCGATGGAATCCGTAGCCTACACTTGGTTTAATCGTTTTGTGGCGATACGGTACATGGAATTGCATGATTTTCTGGCTCATGGTTTTCGAGTTTTGAGTCATCCCGAAGGTAAAACCCACCCCCAGATTCTGGAAGAAGCTCAGAATGTCGATTTGCCTGGAATTTCAAAGGATGACATCATTGCCATGAAACTTGATGGTAATCGGGATGCCGAACTTTACAGAAGTCTATTACTGGGGCAATGCAACGCACTCCATCATGCCTTGCCGTTTCTGTTTGAAAAGATCAATGACGAAACCGAATTGCTCCTGCCTGATAATCTGCTCCATACCGATTCTCTGCTCCGTAAACTGGTCAATGAAATTGAGGAATCGGATTGGCAGAATGTGGAAATCATCGGTTGGCTCTATCAGTTCTATATCTCAGAAAAGAAAGATGAGGTCATTGGCAAGGTGGTCAAGAGTGAAGATATTCCTGCGGCTACACAATTGTTCACGCCAAACTGGATTGTAAAATACATGGTGCAGAACAGTCTGGGACGACTGTGGCTGGCAACCTATCCTAATTCATCGCTTCGTGGAGAACGGGTTTCAAATTCAACGCAAAGTCGCAAAGACGCAAAGGGCGCAAAGGAAATTAATAATAAAAATAATCTTAGCGACCTTAGCGACCTTGCGCCTTTGCGTTTAAATAAAATGGAATTCTACATTGAACCCGCAGAACAATCCGAAGAAGTCAAACAACAGCTTGCGAAAATCACTCCTGACTCTCTAAATCCTGAAGAATTGACGATTCTTGACCCCGCCTGTGGTTCAGGACATATTCTCGTGGAAGCCTACGATTTGCTCAAGGAAATCTATCTGGAACGGGGCTATCGCCTTCGTGACATCCCGCAACTCATTCTGGAAAAGAATCTCTATGGATTGGACATTGATGAACGGGCTGCTCAAATGGCGGGCTTTGCCTTGCTGATGAAAGCCAGAGAGGACAATCGCAGGATTCTACAGGAGGGTTCTCTGGTTCATTTAAATGTCATGGCTATCCAAAGCACAGCGAATATTGATCCTGAAAACATTGTTGACTCGCTTTATCCTGATATGCCTGATTTGATTTCAAAAAACAAAGACGCCAATCAGGTGATTCAGTTGATAAATCTCTTTGAAAATGCCAAAATCTTTGGTTCCCTGATTTCCATTCCTTCCGAACTTTCATCGCAATTACCGTCCCTTGACGCTCTTCTGGAACAAGGTGACGCTCAAGGTCATTTACAACAGCATCATGCCATCGAAATCTTAAAGCCGCTTTTGCGACAAGCCTCCATCCTTGCTCGAAAATACGATTGCGTCATTGCCAATCCCCCCTACATGGGCGGAAAGGGAATGAATGCGGAGTTGAAGAAGTTTGCTCAAGATAATTATCCAGGTAGCAAATCAGATACATACGCAATGTTTATGGAACACCTTCCTAGACTGTCTAAAAAGTCAGGCTTTTTAGGCATGGTGACTCCATTTACATGGATGTTTATTTCATCTTACGAAAAACTCAGAAGTTACATTTTTTCAAGTAAAACGCTTTCCAGCCTTGTGAAGCCATCATACACAAGTTTCTTTGAATCGGCTATTGTCCCATTGGTTACGTTTACTCTCAGAAATGGAATTGAAAACCTCAAAGGTGATTACTTTGATTTAGGGTATTTAGGGTCAGCCGAGTCTCAGCCCATCAAGTTAAAAGAAGCCATCCAAAATCCTGATTGTGGCTATCGCTACACCGCTTCCTCCGACGATTTCAAAAAGATTCCAGGCTCCCCCATCGCCTATTGGGTGAGTGATCGGGTAAGGAATTCGTTTGTTAACAATCCCTCCCTTGGTCGTTTTATTGAAATTGTTGCCTTGCATAAAACTGCTGATAACGAAAAGTTTGTCCGTTTTCGTTGGGAAGTATCGAGTAATAACTCTGGAACTAATAAAAAGTGGGTACTTTACTCTAAAGGAGGCCCCTTTCGGAAATGGTTTGGAAACACCGATATCTTGTTGTAGATTGGTCTATTAATGCAAGGAATTATTATTCAAATAATAAAACATCCAACTTACTCTCAGAAAAATATTGGTATAAAAAGGGAATCGGGTATAGCGATATTACATCAACTAGGATTTCCATGCGTTTTTATGAAGGGCAAATTGCAGATATGAAAGGTCCTGTTTTTCATCTAAAGGAAGATAGATATTTTTATTATTTTTTAGCAATTTTAAATAGTAAGTTCATTGACGAACTCAGCAAAATTATCAACCCAAGTTTGAGTTTTCAAGTTGGTGATCTAAGAAAACTTCCAATAAAAATTACTGACGAAAAGACGATGAATGAATTATCAACAGTTGTTGAAGGTTGTGTTCTTAAAACAGAGAAAGATTGGGACTCCTTCGAAACCTCCTGGGATTTCCAGACCTTTCCATTACTTCAATCCGACACAAAATCCCCAACCCTGGAACAATCCTTCCTCAACTGGCAACAGCAGAGTCAGGCCAACATCACCGAAATGCAACGGCTGGAGGAGGAAAACAACCGGTTGTTCATTGACGCTTACGGGTTGCAGGACGAACTGACCCCTGAGGTGCCGCTGGAGCAGATCACCCTGACGGTCAATCCGAAGTATCGCTACGGAGGCAATCTAACCGATGAGGCAGGCTGGACCCGGTTCCGGGAGGATACGGTTCAGGAACTGATCAGTTATGCCCTGGGCTGCATGATGGGACGTTATAATCTGGATGACGCATTGAACCACGTCTTTGATGGCGGCCACAATGGTGTGATAAACGGTAGGGCCGCCCTACGTAGCGGCAAACAACCCGGATTGGTTTATGCCCATAGCGGCAATCAGGGGTTTGATCATTCTCTTTACCAGACCTTCAAGGCCGATGATGACGGGATTGTTCCGATCACGGATATGGATTGGGGCTTCTGGGATGATGTCACCACCCGCTTTGTGGAGTTTGTGGAGAAGGCTTGGGGGGAGGATTTTAGCCAAGAACACACAAGAACACACAAAAACAAGGAATCTTTATTGGAGCAAAACCTCAAATTCATAGCAGACAACCTTTCTCCCAAACGTGGCGAATCCCCCAAGGCGGCCATCCGTCGGTATATCAGTACCAGTTTCTTCAAGGATCACCTCAAACGCTACAAAAAACGTCCGATCTACTGGTTGTTTTCCAGTGGCAAACAACGGGCCTTTGAATGTCTGGTCTATCTGCATCGTTACAATGAAGCGACCCTCTCCCGCATGAGAACGGAATACGTCACTCCATTGCAAGGCAAGTTCACAGCACGGGAGCAATATCTACGGGATGAAATCGACAAAACCTCCTCCACCTCCACCCGCAAAGAGCATCAAAAAGAGTTGGATGTTCTCCTCAAAAAGCAAGGGGAACTCGGAAAATTTGATGATCTTCTCCGCCACTATGCCGACCAACGCATCACCCTCGATCTGGATGATGGGGTGAAGGTCAACTATGGCAAGTTTGGGGAGTTATTGGCGGATGTGAAGGCGGTCACGGGAGATCAGGAGTAAAATGAAAATATGTCAATTTCTGCCCGAAGAGGCTGTGCCGAAAGTGTTGGGAAAAAATTCTACCTTTTATTTCACTGGACTTTGAACATTTGATTCATGGTTTTAGTTTTAATTATTCAATAATATCAGTGGTTTTATTTTATGAATGAATTAATGCAAGGTTATTATTTC
>JBBCAX010000012.1:0-1329 GCA_051382335.1 Deltaproteobacteria bacterium TL4 | reverse complement strand
CAATGGTTCTAACAGTTTTAGGCGGCAATGCTACCGTATTTTCTAAGTTCCTCGAATCGAGGATGATTTTTTATCAAGAGAGGTTTCAACTCTAAGTATTGAATAAATCGCTCAAGCAGATGTTCATTGAAGTAGCGGGCTTTCCAAGAAGCAATAGAACACACCTTGGAATGAGATGTTTTAGATGTATCTCTATCCAGCTTTTTCAAAAGATTTAGTGCGGATAATGAAGCATTAAAATGAAAATTCAAGGCTTCCTTATTTCGTGCTTGGCAATCGGTTAATCCGGTAAACTGTTTGGCATCTCTAAAAATAAACTCAATCTGGTATCTTGCTTTGTACCAGAAGAAAATGTCAACAGCACGTAATGCGGTATCTGTTGAGAAGAAGAGTGCATATCGTTGTTTTTTGGGATTTCTATTATCGAGTAAATAGACGACTCGAAGATTTCTTTTGAAACAAGGAGCATTGAGCTCCGCCGTGTAGAGAGAAACCTTATCTTCAAGGTCGACGACGAATGTCCAGCGACTGAGATCTTCAAATTGGACTTTTCCATCATAGCGTTTTGGTGCTCCTTTTCCTCCCGTTTGAGGACCCTCATAAAGGTAGCGGAGATTAGCGTCCTCTCTTAATTTGCCGACGAGATGGAAACCAGAGTCTAGGACACCATTGATGAATCGCGTTTTTGTATAGAATCCATCGGCACTAATGTGTTGAATACCTAAACGTTTCAGGGTTTCTTTATTTTGTTCAATCTGTTTGAGGTAAAAATCGATACGATTGTCATTTCCTTTCCCAATATCAGAAGCAGAGGGGGTTTGTTCAACCGATAAACTGTAAGCTGTCCCATAAGGGATATCAATAACCGATAATAGAGAAATTTCTTGACCGTTTTTAGCGCAACTAGCTTGCCCGCTCCAAAATTTATCGATTCCATAACTCTGTTTGCCACTTTTGGGGATGTATGAACAATCGATCGCTCCAATTTTCAAATGTTGGTTAGGAATCGTTTCTTCAAGCAATAGCGCGTTCATCATCGTAAAATTAAATGGTTTTCTGAAATTTCTCAGATAACTGATCTCACTTAATTCACTATAACGAGACATGTTTCTGAAATTCATCCGGCCTCTCAACATCATGATAGTTGAAAAGAGCGTTATTAAAAATTTGCGTTGAGGTTTAGAAACATTCGACATTTTTGATAAACTTCGTTCTAATAATTCCATAGAGTACACCTAATTGAGAGTTTAGTTTTTGTTGTAAAAAACTTTTTACTCTTTGGTGTACTCTTGTTCAAACTTTTTATTAACGCTTCTAAAAACTGATAGA
>JBBCAX010000011.1:0-10425 GCA_051382335.1 Deltaproteobacteria bacterium TL4 | reverse complement strand
TAATTTTAATGCCTTTTCTGGAGATTGAGATTCTTCTGTCATAAGACTCCTTTAGGGTTGGGGTTGAAGTCCTATGATAACTTTCTATCCTTCTGAAACACAATCTTTTTTTTATGAGAAAGCCGTGAGGAGGGAGGCTGGGTTCCCGTGGATCGTTCTACCCTCAAGACAAAGTATGAGAACGTCTATGCCATTGGGGACATCACGGCGGTGAGTATTCCTGGTCTTTGGAACCCTGATGTGCCCATGATGTTGCCCAAGGCAGGGGTGTTTGCCCATAGACAGGGGGAAATCGTAGCTCAACGTATTGCGGCAGAGATCCAGGGGACTTCGGTTGAAGCAACCTTTAACGGTGTCGGCTATTGTATGTTGGAGACAGGAGACGGTTTGGCGGGGTTCGCCTCGGGTGAGTTTTTTGCGGAACCGGCTCCGAATTTAAAATTACGTCCGATAGGAAAAACCTGGCATTTAGGCAAAGTACTGTTTGAACAGTGGTGGTTATCCTCTTTTGGAATAAAGCGGGGAATTCTTCATTCAGCGCTTGTTTTAGGAGAAAAAATACTCAAAATTTCTAGTAACTCTCAAGGATAAGCCCATGAAAGTTCGAGAAAGCGGTATGCCCGATGAAACCTGGTGGCAAACCTTTTTTGATCCGCCCCGGATTCTCACCGAACTTGATTTAAATCTCTCCAGTGGAGATGTGGTGGATTTCGGTTGTGGTTATGGATTATTCACCCTTCCAGCGGCAAGTCTTACGACAGGCAGAGTGTTCGCCTTTGATATTGACCCCGTTATGGTTGAATTCACTACCCATAAAGCCCTGGAAAAGGGATTGAGCCAAGTGAACGTTTATTGTCGTGACTTCATGGAGAAGGGAACGGGATTGCAAGACGCCTCCGTGGGCTATGTGATGTTGTTCAACATCCTTCATGCGGAACAACCGTTGACTCTTCTGAACGAGAGTTTTCGGATTCTGGTTCCAGGGGGAAAAGTGGGCATCCTCCATTGGAACCATGACCCTTCAACGCCTCGGGGTCCCTCTTTAGACATTCGTCCTATACCGGAACAGTGCCGTGCTTGGGCGGCGTCAGCAGGATTTATTGTCATCAAACCACAGATTGAACTTCCCCCTTATCATTATGGCATTGTGGGACAAAAACCCTTGGGGGACACACCTTGTAAGGAGACTTAAAATGAAACTGGGAATCATTATTTATTCAGCTCATGCCGAAACGGTCTGGAATGCTTTTCGTTTTGGAAGTTTTGCTCTCAAACAGGGTGATTCCGTGAATGTGTTTTTATTGGCTCAAGGGGTTGAATGTGAGTCCTTAAATGTGAATCAGTTCAACATTACAGAACAAATGCAGATGTTGGTAGAGGGGGGCGGGACTATTAAAGCCTGTGGTACCTGTCTCAAATTGCGCAACTCGAAGGGTACAGAAATCTGTCCTCTTTCCACTATGAAGGATATGTATGAAATCGTGCGAGATTCCGATAAGGTGGTAACTTTTTAGCCAGACTCACTCCTATTGTGGACACTGCCGGGAGCGATTTTCATCTCAGGTTCCCGCTCTGCATATTCTCGATCTGGTTTTGGGTTCTTCATATAAGAAAAAACACCAAGAGTATCATGATGGTTGGAGGAATTGGCTGAATCGCTGGTTTCTCAAAAAACTCATTCAATTCATGGCTAAATAACAGGGAGGTCGCTTATGTTACAAAAATTACTCATTGGCTTTTCAATCAAACACCCTCAATTGGTGATGGGATTATCGGGGTTGGTCACGCTGTTTTTTCTGGCGGCCTTCCCCAATATGACGATTGATACCGATCCGGTCCACATGCTGCCTCAGGATAATCCGGCGATTGTCCTCTATGAACAGATGAAAGAGGAGTTTGAATTGTATGACATGGTGGTGGTTGGCATTCACAAGAGCGATGGTTCTTCCCTGTTTACCGTGGATGGACTGACGAAGATCCACCAAATCACCAAAGAGATTCTGGAAATCCGGGTTCATCCTCCCCAACCTTCCTGGCAGCGGGATATTTTTGAAACGCTTCAGTTTATGCGGGAAAAAAATCCGGACGGGGATCAATCCCGTGAGATCATGGTTCGTGAAGATGTCATGGCTCCCAGTGAGGTCGATGATATCCGTCTCAATGAATCAGGAGAGTTGAAGGTCCTTCCGCTCATGAAAGACCAATGACGCCCATGAAAGCGAGGATGTTTTTTCCGAGGAAGAACGTTCGCTTCTTCCTGATTTAAAAGAAGGCGTCATGATTCAATACATGGAAAAAATACAAAATTTCTTACGGACTCTCAAAGATCAGGAAGGCCGCCCCATTGTCGGGGGAATGACCTCCGTGGTCGATATTCTCAAAAAAGTGGGAAGCACGGCATTAAACGACGCTGCTGTGCCGGACAGCAGGGAAAAAGTGGCGCAATATCTGTTTTTGTTTGAGAACGGCGATTTGAAAAAAGGCAAGGATTTGTGGAAATTCGTCACCAGGGATGGACGCAAGGCGCAAATGTGGCTGCAATTGAAAAATGGCGATAATCAACAAATGAATCATCTGGTCTCCCAACTGGAACTGTTTATGGCGCAAGCCGACAACGCACCTCCTTTTGCTGTGTTTCCTGGCGGGGAAAACGTTCAATTGAAACTGCGCTGGTCTGGCCTCACCTACATCAACAGCGTTTGGCAGAATGAAATGGTCATTGGGATGCGGACCTCTTTAATGGGATCATTCGGTGTTGTTTTCGTGATGATGATCATTTTGTTCCGTTCCATACTTTGGGGATTGATCTCCATGCTGCCGTTGTCGCTGACGATTGTTTTCACCTATGGTTTAATTGGGTTCGGCGGCAAATATTATGATATGCCCATCGCGGTGCTCTCCAGTTTGGCGTTAGGACTCGCCATCGACTTTGCCATCCATTTTATTCAAAGTCTGCGGGAAATTCATCTTGGAACCCGCAATTTAAACAAAACCTATGATGAAATCTTCCAGGAACCCTCACGGGCTATTTGGCGGAATGTGCTGGTCATCGCCATTGGCTTCATGCCCATGTTTTTCTCAGGGCTGGCGACTTATGTGACTGTAGGTGCCTTCTTTTTCGCGATTATGCTGGTCAGCGGCATCACCACACTGATCTTACTGCCGGCGCTGATTCAATTAATGAGAAAATGGCTGCCCGGATTACAAGAGGCGTAGGCCATTGATTCTAACTGATGAAAGGTTTGTATGAAAACATTTTTGATTTTGATCCTCGCTGCGGCGGCTCTCAGCGTCTCCTCAATGGAAACGCCAGCGGCAGAGACAGCGGATGAGATTATGGAAAAAGCGCATTTGGCCTCTTATTACGCGGGAGAAGACGGACGTTCCACCATTGCAATGCTGGTTTATGCCAAAGGAGAGGACAAACCTCTCAAGAAAATTTTTACGATCATGAAGAAAGACCTCGAAGAAGGCGGGAGGCAAAACTTTTTTATCTATTTCATGAACCCCGCTGACATTCAGAAAACGACATTCCTCGTCCATAAGTATGTGGATCAGGAGGACTACCGCCGTTTATATCTTCCCGCCAGCGATAAAGTCATTCCGATTGATGGCTCCCGCAAGCAAGACCCATTCATGGGATCGGATTTTTCCTATGAGGATATTTCAGGTCGGCATTTCAAACGGGACCATCACAAAAATGTGGGGGAAGAGACACTTCAGATTAAAGAAAAGAAAAAAATAATCACCTATGAAACACAGATCATCGAAAGCGTGCCTAAGGTGAAGGAGGAAAAAACAGCGAAAATCAAAACATGGGTTGAGGAGAAAACTTACACACCTCTGCGAGTGGAATTCACAAACCATGCGGGGAAGGTCTATAAGATTTTTGAGGCGTTTGATATTCTGACTGTGGATGGCTTTCCCACGATGATGAAACGAGTCATGACCTCGCCGTTGGAAGGAACCATGACCGTGATTCTTCTGGACCCCAAGCGAACCAACTATAATGTGGGAATGCCGGAAGAGGCTTTTCTTGAGCGCTCATTACGATTTCCCCCCATGAAATATCTGCGATAATTAAGGATTCTTATGCGAAATGGTGACAGGGATTTCCCTTTCTTTTCTCAATTTCGACGATTTGTTCTTTTGCTGGGCTTAACGTTCCTGGTTCTTGGAATCAACAGTGTTTGTACGCCAGTTTGAGCGTCATCCGAGGAAGAAGACCCTGCTTTTGAAGAAGACGTTTTCGAGGAAGAGTCTATTGATGGCGGAGAAAGCCCTGCTGCCGGACTAAGCGGAGACGACACGGTTCCAGTCATCAATGGCTTTGTGGAAATCGAACGCGGCGCCCGTATCGGAAGTTCTAAAAATCATGAAGTGACATGGATGCTGGCGAATGAGCGGGCACGCCTGAAAACATCAGGAAGCAATGACAAAGGAGGTTTTGATCTCAAACTGGATTTTAGCAATGACGGGATTACGCGAAAAACAGAGGTTGATCTTCGGGAAGTCCGTTTAAGGTATTCGCCATTGCAATGGATAGATTTGAGTGTTGGCCAGCAGGTTTCTACGTGGGGAGTGGGTGATTTAATTTTCATTAATGACCTGTTCCCTAAAAACTGGGTTAATATGTTCTTAGGTAG
Source organism: Deltaproteobacteria bacterium TL4 (assembly GCA_051382335.1). Lineage (GTDB taxonomy): Bacteria > SAR324 > SAR324 > SAR324 > NAC60-12 > JBBCAX01. The sequence goes on along the minus strand of JBBCAX010000011.1, from coordinate 5,779 downwards.
GGATATGGAATTGATGAAAGATCCAGCGAACGTGGTCCGCGTGACCCTCTATGCGTCCTCCTGGACATGGGATATCGTTTGGACCCCTGAATTTACTCCTGACACCACGCCTGATGGCTGCCGCTTTTCGATCTTCAATCCCAATGCGGACAATGCTGCGAACCAACAAACCTTTGGAGAAAAAACCATTGGCAATCCTGATGCCTGTCAGAATTCCGCTCCGGTCGCTGAGCAAAACAATCAACTTGAGAATAGCGAAGCCGCCATGCGCTTGAAAACCCAATGGGGATCTCAGGAAGTCGCGGTTTATGGCTATAATGGTTTTTGGAAAAGCCCGAAAGGAATGGAAAACAATTCTTCCACAGGGCTGCTGGAACCCTTTTATCCCCGCATGGGAGCCGACAAAGTAGCCGTGCGTTGTAAAAAACACTTGAGACCCTTGCACATGGCACTCGAGTTTTCCAGTACGGCGGCAGACTGTCCTTGGCTGAAGGCCTTGCGTTGGATGAAGACAACCTATTCCCGTCAACAGAAACTCTCGCAACGACCGATTGAAGAAATTCCGGAAGGCACAATCTCCAAACGCTTGCGCTCCTATCTTCTGGAAATCGATGGAGACAACAAAGTTACAGGCTTGCGTGCTGACCGCTATGAGTTCTGGATCTATCGTCAAATTCGCAAACGTCTTGATGCGGGAGATCTGTTCCTCAAGGACAGTCTGGAGCATCGTCGCTTCAGTGATGAGTTGGTTGCCCTACCCGTAGAGGTGCTAAGCCAGATAGACATCCCCTCTCCACCAATCGGTGAATGTTGAGCTTGATACGTTGTGTAATGAACTCAGTGAACTCTGGAAAACGTTCGACAGAGACATGAGGCAAGGTAAACTCAAGCACCTTGAATACGATCCCGCAAAAAAGACCCTGATCTGGCATAAACCCAAGGCCGACAAGGAGGTTGCGGTACAATCCGATTTTTATGCAAAACTTCCGGCTTACGATATCACCGATATTTTTTGTTTTGTGAATCAGCGTTACCACTTTCTAGAGGCCTTGACTCCACTGCAACCACGCTATGCCAAGAAAATTTGTACTCAGGTAACGATCTCGAAAATTATAAAAACTACCTGATCCAACCGGTCGGACAAATTGATCGCCCACTCATCGTGTCAGAGAAAGCCAATATCGATCAGATCGTTGCTACGCTTGGACTCAAGGAGATGTCTCAGAGCACCTTAATTCGAAAACTGAGTGCCTTATCCCTGCACAACCGGACACGCAAAGCCATTTCAGAATTCGATAAGTTAATTCGCAGCATTTACACACTACGTTATTTTCGAGAACCTCAGTTGCAGAGAGAGATCCATCGTTCTCACAACCGTATCGAGGCTTACCATCAACTACGGTCTTTCGTTACTCAAGTCAGCGGGAAAAAACAGTTGATTGGCAAGACTGACCTGGATGTAGCGATCAGCAATCAATGTGGCAGACTCGTCTCTAATGTGGTGATTGCTTATAATTCAATCATGCTTTCCATGCTCCTTGAGAAGTTTCGTGCGGTTGGCAATGAAAAGGCACTTGCGATCTTACAGAAAATCTCGCCAGTAGCCTGGCAGCATATCCACTTTCTGGGACATTATACCTTCCGAGGTAACAAACGACTCATCAACTTAGCCGCAATGCTTGAAAATGTAACATTGGATTAACCCATTGAATTATATGGATTTCAAAAATTCCGAGGGTTCCGGCTTACAACCCCAACTCAGAGCCTTGGAACCTTGAAGATTTCAGTCAAAAATTGCCCTCAGTTCATGAATGGCGATCAGGAGACTCGATATTCGTATTTTAGGACTAAGAGCAAACGCTCCCTCTATCGGTGCCACAACATAGACTTTTTCCAAACCGAGCGCTTCTATGGAAGCGGGCAATCCTCTCGATAATTTCGGGGAGGCTGATAGTTTGAACTCAATTCCAATTTTTTTCCCCTTCCGTTCCAAAATCAAATCAATTTCTTCACCGGAAGAGGTTCTATAAAAAAATGTTTTGCAGCGAGGCAGCATGTTGATCATATTTTCCAGAGCAAAGCCTTCCCAAGATGAACCCGCAACGGGATGCCCCATGAGTTCATTGAGATCTTCAATATCTAAAAGAGTATGGAGGATCCCACTATCTCTAAAGTAGATTTTGGGTGACTTGACCAAACGCTTTTTCATATTCCCTTCAAAGGGTCGCAGGACTCGGACCATAAAAGTCTGCTCAAAAACATCCAACCACCGCTTCACAGTCGTATGACTCACATCGAGCGATTGTCCCAATTTGGAATAGTTGGAAACCTGTCCATGAGAATGCGCAAGCATCATCCAAAACCGACGCATTGCCGTTGCCGGCTGGTTATAAAATTGAGCGAGGTCTCGTTCAAGAAAGGTTTTGATAAAATCCTCTCTCCATTTAAAACTGGTATCGGGATCCAGTGCGAGGATACTTCCAGGAAATCCACCATGAATCCACAGTTGCTGTAAGTCCACACGCGTCGCAAGTTCCGTCATAAGAAAGGGCGTCAACTCAAAATAGGAGATTCTTCCGGCAAGACTCTCAGAGCTTTGGCGAATCAATTCCGCTGAGGCAGAACCAAGAATTAAAAACCTTCCGGCTCTTCTATCTTCATCCACAAGCGATCTCAGGAGCGGAAAAAGATCGGGATTCTTTTGAATTTCGTCAATGCATACAAGTTTTTGAGACTGATTCGATAAATAAAATTCCGCTTCCTGTAACTTGAGTAAGTCCGAAGGACGTTCAAGATCGAGATAAATATTATCTATCCCCTGAAGTATTTGACGAGCTAGTGTGGACTTTCCACATTGTCGTGGACCTAGCAAGGCGACTACCGGGTTGTTTTGGAGTGCTTCCCGAACAGAAACTTCTAGAAATCGTTGGATGTATCTTTGCATATTGAATATCTCATGTTCAGTTTACAAGGTTATCGACTCGCTCAAAATAACCATTGGAAAAGAGAGATCAAGTTAATTATGTTCAGACTTTATTATCAGGAACGAAGGCTGAGAGGTTTTTTTTTAGGAAGTGAATATTTTGTCAGGAAATCCAACAGCTTTTTTTGGTATGCGGGTAAGTGAAAAACCTGAAGGTGTCCTTTTCCTTCCACAAGCCAAAAATATTTGGGTTCTTTGGCTTTTTCATAAAGAATACGGGAATGATGGTAAGGCACAATACGGTCGTCAGTTCCATGGACAAACAGTAAGGGGGTTTCACCCAACTTTTCAAGCATACGTTCGGGATTATAAGTATCCTGAATCAAAAACCAGGCGATAGGCCATTGAAAATGCCAGAGGACCCATGATTCATTTAACTTTTCCTGGGCAATGAGACTGTAAGAGGAAAACGCGCTTTCAATGATAATGGCACGAATGCCTGCTCTGGAATCGCCTGCTGCCGCGGCTAGCGCCAAGGCTCCCCCCAAACTCTGCCCTACTAAAAATAATTGACGGGGGTCGATATCTTTTCGTTGGCGCACATATTGGATCGCCGCAATGGAATCCTTCACCGTCCCCTCCAACTCCGCTGTCCCTTGAGACGGGCCATAGCCTCGGTAATCAAAGGTGAACAGATTATAGTTATTTTGAGGCAACCATGCCAACGATAACCAGTGACTGCTCATATTTTCAGCATTCCCATGAAACTGAATAATGGTGCCTAGTGATTTTTCAGGAATATGGGCGGGAATAAACCACCCTGATAAAAGAGTTCCATCCAAACTCTTAAAACGGACGTCTTCATGCGCGAAATGGAACTGTTCAGGGTCCGTGTATTGAAGTCGCGATGGATAATAAAAGAAAGTATTGCACGCACTCAAAAAACCACATAGCGCTAGTATACAAAGAAGCGAACGCCTCCTTTGCTTATGAAAAATCGGTTTAAGAACAATCATCCTTTGTCTCAAGTTCGAACGTTTATATTTTTTGCTCAGGTGCTCTAAGTGAATTTATTCCCATGAACGTCTGTAGCTTATGAATTTATAAGGGATTTGCAATACAATCGAGTGTTAAAATGCGATAGCACTTCAATTCCCTATTGCGAATTATGATTCGATTGCTACATATAAGGTAACGTGACCCCATTCATTACTGGTACTGACGCGATTAGATGGCGTTTTGTCATTTCCCTTTGAGGGATCGTGTCTTTCATGGAATGCTTCGTGACGGTGTTTCTTTATTTTTAGGATGCTTATGAAATTTGAAGCCTCAGAGTTTGATCTCAAGTTCAGACGAGGATTGTTGGGCATTACTTTTGTTTTTGGCCTAGGCCAGGCGGTCTTTCAAAAAGAATACCTTTTCATTGATGCCAGTTTTATTGTCTGTATGGCTGGCCTCGTGGGATATTATACGAATTTTCTGGCGATAAAAATGCTTTTTCAACCGAAACAGGGCAAAGTTTTAGGCTGGGAAGGGTTGGTTCCTAAAAACAAACCTCAGATTGCGGAAAGCCTGGCAAACAACATTCAAACCCGTTTATTGGCACCGGAAATCATTCTGGATTATATTCATGAACACCAGTTGATTGAGCTGGGGACACAAAAATTGATTCGACGGGTTGATGCGCTGATTGAAGATGCGGACATACGGGCTAAAATGACCATGCAAATTACATCCTTTCTCAAAAAAAAAGGTCCGGAATTACTGGAAGAAGCCTTTAATTTTTCAGAAAGCCTGGTCAATAATATAGCCAGAAATCCTGATGAAATTGAAAAACACTGGGGGATTCTCCGAGAAAAAATAGTTGAATACATCAAAACCCGGGAAAATCGTCAGAAAATCGGAGATTTAATCAAACAGATCCTTACGAGGGAAATTCCAAGAATTTCCAAAATCACGAATGATGCGCTGGAAAGTTTCCTAAACACCCGAGGCAGTGTGGGGGGTTTAGGGATGGCGATGAAAAGTCTGGTTTCTTTTGACGAAGACGCCATCAAAAATTTACTCGAACGCTTTGTGAATGATCCTCAGACGGCAGAACAGTTGATGGGAATCATGGATGTGTTGGTGGAGCGTCTGCAGGAAAAACTGAATTCTCAGGAAACCCAGGATTTCATCATCGAAAAAGTTGAAAAATGGGTTTTTGCGACAGGAGATTACGCTCGCAAAAATTTACTTCCCAACAGCATCGAAAAACTGCAGGAATATCTCAATGAAGATCGAAACTGGCAGCAGTTGGATGCCTATTTCATTAAAGCTATGGAGTGGTTTAAAACGATTGCGGAAGATTTCATGAAATCTGAAGAAGGACGTGAGATTTTGAAGACCAATATTTCGAACATGGTTCATAAAATCAATTTAACGCAGTTGGTTGAAGAACAAGTGATGCAACTAGATACGGATGAGTTGGAATCCATGATTTTAGACAATACAGGGGGAAATTTAGTCATGATTCAAATCTTGGGGGGCTTTCTGGGGCTTATCGCGGGTTTGATTCAAGTGCATGTCGGTTTTTCTATTCCTGTCTCCCTCTTAATTGCGATCGCATGGATTGCCCATTACCGAAATGAACGCTATTTTCGAAAAAAAGCGCAACAATCTCGATGATTCATGATCCAACCTGGTTTCAAAAAATATCCACCTGTGCAGGTACCTTTTTTTGGCTACTGGCCTAAGACGGGACAGCCATCATTTCAGTAGGTTGGGTAGAGCGGTAGCGAAACCCAACATCCAGGCAGTAATGTCCGTTTTTCGTTGGGTTTCGCTACGCTCTACCCAACCTACGTTTTTGTCCCA
>JBBCAX010000010.1:0-78403 GCA_051382335.1 Deltaproteobacteria bacterium TL4 | reverse complement strand
CCCCTCTGATAATAGATAAATTTTAATTATATCAGAAGATCGTTATTGGGTAATAGGGGGTGCGTTTTTCGACTGCCACAAGCCTCAAAAGGGGTGTACTTTTAGTCTGCCATAATCAATAATCAGTGGATGATGGAATGCCAAGATGTATAAATAAAATAGGGAGTGAGTAAATGAATATGCTCAGGATTCATAATTTCATTGATGGCAACAGTATGTACTCCAGCAAGATTTCCAGCAATAACATCGATGATTGAATTACCAAAAAAAACGGTCTCTTTGGGATTACCTTGAAAACATTGTATGGCCTGAATAATCATGTAAGGGGAAGGTTTTTGAAATTGAGGAGGAAATTGATCGGAGCAAAAAATATGACTGAAAAATTGGGAGAGATTGGTATGAACTAATTTCTTTCGTTGAAATTTGAGAGTTCCATTGGTAATTAATGCCATCGATTTATTATTATTTATTAAATATTGAATGAAGGCCATACAGTCGTCATTAAGTGGTTTCAATTGATTCCAGTATTCCTTCCGATAAATTTCACATAAGTTATCTGCAATAGAATATGGATCAGTAACGGGATGTTCGTGTAATAACTCAATTATAAAAGCACGCCAATATTCTCGATCTGCAGTAGTTCCAAAATGCTTTATAAAAGTACTGAGCAATTCGTCAACTCTACCCTCAGCTTGGTAACAAAGAAGGGAAGGAACTTGATTCAGTGCAGTCAAGCAAGCTTGACGAACAGAATCTCGAGTGTTGATGAGAGTATCATCTAGATCAAAAAGAAACAGATTATATGAAAGCCAATTATTATCCATTAAGCTACAGTCACAGATTTTGCGAGATTACGGGGTTTATCAATATTTCTTCCTAACTCTAATGCTACATAATAAGAAAATAGTTGCGCAATAACCATTTGTAAAAGAGGCGCAAGGATTGGAGAAACTTTGGGAAGTAGAATGTAATGGTCCAGTAAATGAGTAATATTGTTGTTATCTTGGTGAAGAAAGCCTACAACTTTACCACCACGTGCTCTTACTTCCTCAATAGCAACCAACGTTCTGGTATATAATGATTTTTGTTCTTGTAAAGGAATAAAGAACAGAGAATATAGAGAATCCTCAACCATAGCAAGAGTACCATGTTTTAAAAAACCAGCAGCCATACCTTCAGCATGATGATAAGTAACTTCTTTCATTTTTAATGCGGATTCCATTGCTATAGGATAATAAACACCACACCCTAAGAAAAGCCAATTTTTGACTTTAACGGTCGCACGGGCTAGATTGCGAATGAAACCTGATTGTTCATTTAAGGTCAGTTGAATAAGCTTAGGAAGTGAATGCATGTCTGAATTATATGAATTATAAACTTCAGTTGAAATTTTGTTTTGGGTGTAAGCAAGCTCTATTGCCGTTCGCATAATAATAACAATTTGAGCAAGGGCTGCTTTTGTTGAGACAACGCATATTTCTGGACCTGAGCCCTGCATGATGACATGATCGACAAGCATGCTAATTGATGATCCCATGACATTAACAATGGCACTAGTTTGAGCTTTTAGTACTTTCGCGTAGTTGACCGCCATTTTTGTATCATAGGTTTCACCAGATTGAGAAATGGTTAATAATAGGTCGTTTGATCCTATATTTGAGGTTTCAACAAACTCATCTGAGCTGATTGTAGGTAGAAAACATTGGGCAAATTCAGAAAAGAAGTATTGTCCTGCTAATGAAACGTAATATGTAGTACCAACACCTACGAGAAAGGTCGTTTCAGCTTTTATAATCATGTCAACTAATTTCCTAATATCTTTGGAAGGAACCTTTAGCGCATGTTTAACAGTCTGAGGTTCATCAAATATTTCTTTCAGCATATAGTGTTCATAGCCACCTTTTTTACTAGTTTCAGGATCCCAATCGATACTTAAGTGTTCCTTGTTAACAACCTTTTTTGTTTTTGTAGATTTAACGACAAACGATTTATTAGTCAATATCGCATATTCATCATCATCAAGTATTATAGCATTTCTAGTGTATTGGAGAAAAGCATTGATATCTGAGCCTACAAAATTACAACCTTCGCCTAAACCGATAATAAGTGGAGAATCCTTTTTGACACAGTAGATGCTATCAGGATCAAGAGTAGAAAGCATAGCAATGGCAAAAGAACCATCTACCTTTTCTAAGGTATTAAGAAATGCGAGTTCTATATTGTTACAAAGATTATACTCTATTTCGACTAAGTGAACAAAAACTTCAGTATCCGTTAAAGATTTAAATACTATTCCTTGCTTGATCAACGTAGACTTAAGTTCTTGGTAATTGGAAAAAATGCCGTTATGAACAATTACAAATTTTCCCCCTTGGGATAAATGAGGGTGGGCATTTTCTTTTGTGACACCACCATGTGTCGCCCAACGAGTGTGAGCAATACCAATAGAACCTTTCAAGCTGGTTAATTGTTCCTTAGCGTTCACTTCGTCAACACCCCCAACATTTTTTTTAATACTGATTTGATTGTTGTTGATTAGGGCAAGACCACAAGAGTCATAACCTCGGTATTCAAGGTTTCTAATTGACGAAAAAAGAGTCCTTGCAACATCTTGAGAACCAACAATTCCACTAATACCACACATTTTAATCCTTAAGTTATCGGAGTTATTAATAATGATGAAAGAGCAAAGTTATGAGAGTGAAATGTTATCAGGTATATGTTTATCCGCAGGAACTACGGTTCCTGGGGCGAAAGTGTGTCTGGCACCAATGCATACGTGATCGCCCATAAAAACACCAACTTTTGAAAGACCTGTATCGACAGGTACATCATCCAAAGTACAAATAATGGTAGAGAAATCATGATGATGGTTAACTGTTGTGAGTCCAGAACCAAGATGTACATTTTCACCAATAACACTGTCTCCGATAAAAGATAAGCGACCAATATTAGCCTCACCAAACAATACACAATTTTTTAATTCAGAACCATATCCAACAATCGAATTTGGGCCGAGAGCACTGTAACTACGAATTAGAGTATTATTACCAATATATGAATTTTCCCCTATATAACATGGGCCTTTTAGAATAGTTCCCGATTCAATAGTTACATTTTTTTCAATAACTACAGGTCCCTCAAGATGAACTTGACCACGCATGCTTACTGTAGAATCAATGATGGCCTCTTTCCATGAATCCATGATCATGGTATTAGCTTCAAGAATATGCCAAGGATAGATGATATCAATCCATCCTTTTTCCCATAATGTTGCTTGAAGTCCTTTTTGTTGATGAATAATATTTTGATAACATTGTTCAATATCGTTTCGATTTTGATCGAGAAGAGCGAAAATGTGACGTGACAGAACAAAAACGCCTGAAAAAACGTAATTAGCATAGCCAACTTGAGGCTTTTCGACAAGTTTCATTATTTTCATCTTATGATCAAGATAGACATTTCCAAATTCCTGGGAGGAGCGGGGAAGTGTGACAACAGCGATATCCTTTCCTACTTTTGAAAATGCGGTAAGAGCATTTGAAAAAATATTTCCATTGGATAAAACATCGCCATAAGCTAATAGGAAATGCTCATGATTTGATAAGAAGGGTTCACATAGTTTTAAAGCATGTCCAATTCCTTCAGTTGGTTCTTGAACAATATACTCAATATTAACGCCTAACTTTTCTCCAAAAGAAAAGTAATCCTGAATCATATCCCGTTTATGATTAACGACAATCAGAATTTGATGAATTCCAGACTCCTTTAAATATCGAATAGAGGATTCAAGAATGTATTTCCCAGCAACACGAATCATAGGTTTTGCTCGAGTTGAGGAGAAAGGGTGTAAGCGATTACTACAATAGGCGGCCAAGATTACAGCTTTCATGTTACTCCTAAAAGGGAAAAGGCAAAATCAAATAGTAACTGATGTTACCATGAAAATGTGGTGTCATGAAGATACACTAAACCTCTGTACCCCCATGCTTATTGTCGCCCTGAAGATGAGTTGAAACTGAACAAATCAACTATGCTGAGTGTTCTTTGGCAAATATCCGTATTTGTCTAAAGCCTTAAACCATCTCACAGAGTTTCGTTCAACAACAAGAGCCTCATAATCAATTTGAGGATCTCGATAAGGTTCTTGCTTCTTGAGAACAATGTAAATGATTTATCTTAACGTGAGTTCGGAATAAGCACAAAGCTCTGAAGGCTTGACCAGAACAAGTGTAGCTCCGATCTTTTTGAGGGATCATATATCATTCTGAGGAGAAAAACAACGAAGACTCTAGCTTTTCCACCGAAAAAGATTCTTCGTCTATGGCTCAGAATGACAATGACAGAAGTTTTAAACAACCTCCAAGCTATAAAACAAGAGGGTTCAGCAATTCAGAGTTTAGATTTAAATGGGGTTGGTCACATTTTTGGCCATGTGTCAAAAATTTGATCTTTGATGTTCCACCTGATTTGTGTTTTATCCCGTAGGGGCAGTGTGTCTGCCCAAGATCAGGGCGAACACACAGGTTCGCCCCTACAAATTGTGGCCGAAAATATAACCAACCCCATTTAAATTTAAAAAAAGATTTTGATTTTAATGCGTTAGAGAAATAGGCGAAAAATATTTTTCTGGTTGTTTTTGAACTTCTATGGGAATAAAATTGTAGAACGCAACCATTAACCTTATCCCACAGGAGACCAAATGACTAAAATAGTATATTAGGCCTAAAAATCTTTTTTTTTCAGATTTATTTTTACTTTTGACGCAAGTACGCATAGGAAGTAGATTGTTTTTGATACAATTTTCAATGTTTAATGACTTCTCAAATAGGTGTTTCATGATTGTTAATGGTGAATCTTATCGAACTATCTGGTTTGAAGAAAACACGTTAAAACTGATTTATCAACCCATTCTCCCTCATCAATTCGAAATTCGGTCCATCAAAACGCATCAGGAAGCGGCTCAAGCCATTGAAGAAATGTGGGTTCGGGGAGCCCCGGCGATTGGTGCCGCAGGTGCGTTCGGGATGACACTGGCGATTTTGGAAGCGAATGCATCGAATTTTCAGGAATATGCTCAAACGGCAGCGGCGCGTCTGAGAGCCACCCGTCCTACCGCTAAAAATCTTTTTGTAGGAATTGAGCGAGTCCTGCAAAGCATTCAAGCCTCCTCTTCCTGGAGCGAGGCTTGCAAAAACGCCATTTCAGAGGCACAGGCGATGGCGGACAGTGAGGTTAAGGCGTCAGAAGCCATTGGTAAAACAGGGAGCGCTCTGATTAAGGATGGAGACTCCATTTTAACCCATTGTAATGCGGGATGGCTTGCCTGTGTGGACTGGGGTACCGCCATCGCTCCGATTTATTGGGCAGCCCAGGAAGGAAAGAAAAATTTTGTTTTTGTGGATGAAACTCGTCCACGGGGTCAAGGTTCACGGCTAACCGCCTGGGAGCTTGGTCAGGAAGGAATCAAGCATACGATCATTGCCGATAATGCCGCAGGCTACTATCTTTCAAAAAAACAGATACAACTGGCCCTTGTTGGGGCGGATCGTATCGCCGCAAATGGTGATGTTGCCAATAAGATCGGAACCTATGAAAAAGCGGTGGTTGCCAAAGCCTGTAATGTTCCGTTCTATGTAGCGGCTCCTCTTTCAACCATTGATTTCCAGTGTGCCAGTGGTAAAGACATTCCTATTGAGGAACGTTCTCCTGATGAAGTTTTATACACTTGGGGAGTCAATGACGCGGATCAATTTGTCCGGGTCCGTACCGCTCCCGCAACGAGTACCGCAAAAAACCCCGCTTTTGATGTAACCCCTGCTGAGTATATTACGGGCATCATCACAGAAAGGGGGATTTTTGCTCCGGACTCACTTTCACAACTCCAATCATAAAAGGAAATTATGGCTCATCAACATTTAAAACAATTGATACGAACCATTCCAGATTTTCCAAAACCAGGCATACAATTTAGGGATATCACAACGCTATTGAGCGACGGCCCAGGATTTCACGATACTATTGAGATTTTAGTAAAGCGCTATGAAGGTCAAAACATTGATAAAATTGTTGGAATCGAAGCCCGTGGATTCATCGTCGGCGCGCCGTTAGCCATCAAACTGGGGATTGGCTTTGTGCCTGTGCGCAAACCCGGAAAACTACCGGGAGCAACCGTTCATGTCAGTTATGCTTTGGAGTATGGCACGGATACGCTGCATGTTCATAAAGACGCTGTGTCTTCAGGAAGTCGGGTCTTATTGATTGATGACCTTTTGGCAACCGGAGGCACCTTGGCCGCAGCCTGTAAATTGATGGAAGAAATCGGTGCTGAAGTGGTTGAGTGTGCGTGTATTGTGGAACTTCCTGCTTTAAAAGGGCGGGAAAAATTGAAGAATTACCCGGTTTATACCATGATCGAGTTTGAAGGAGATTGAGGGCAAGACCTTGGAGAACTGCTGATGATGACTCTTGACTCAACTGACTGGGACGCGCTGGATCAACTTATTGAGCATTCAATGCTACGAGACCAGTGGCAATTGAGGTCGCGCTTCAAAAAACTCCAAAAACAAGCCCAAACCCCGAAACCCGTTGAACAGGATTACTTACGACTTCTGGAACGGGCCGAAGCGTCTTCCAGGCTTAAGACACAACGAGCAAGTCTTAAGCCTGCCCTTGCCTACCCTGAACTTTTACCTATTTCAAAACATCAGAAAGAGATCATTGAAACGCTTCAGAAGCATCAAGTGGTGATCATTGCGGGAGAAACCGGTTCAGGAAAAACAACGCAAATTCCCAAAATGTGCTTGGAAGCAGGTCAGGGAATTCAAGGAAAAATAGGGGTGACCCAACCTCGACGAATTGCCGCCACATCAATCACCAATCAACTGGCCAAAGAACTTCAATCCGAAGTGGGACAGCTCGTGGGGTACAAAATTCGTTTTGCGGAAGCACATTCTCCTCTGACCCTGATACAATTGATGACCGATGGGATTTTATTGGCAGAAACGCAATCCGATCCTTTTTTGAAGGCTTATGATACCCTCATCATTGATGAAGCCCATGAACGCTCGTTGAACATTGATTTTTTGCTGGGGTATCTGAAAAATTTACTGCCCAAACGCCCTGAACTGAAATTAATCATCACGTCTGCCAGCATCGACATTGAACGTTTTTCCAAATTTTTCAACGACGCCCCCATCCTTGAAGTTTCAGGAAGAATGTATCCTGTCGACATTGAGTATCTCCCCATTGATGAATTAAATGAAGGAAAAGAGGAGTTGAGCGTTGAGGAGGCTGTCATACAAACCGTTAATTCGCTGCTAAGTCACACGTGGGAAGGCGATATCCTGGTGTTTTTGCCAGGAGAACGTGAGATACGGGAAGTCCTTAAAGGCTTAAGATCGTCAAAACAAGCGGTTGAGTTCCTACCGCTCTTTAGCCGCTTAACTCAAAAAGAGCAAAACCGTATTTTTCAGGAAAATAGTCCACGGAAAGTCATTGTTGCCACCAATATTGCGGAAACCTCCCTCACCATACCAGGAATTCGCTATGTGGTGGATAGTGGTTTTGCCAGAATCAGTCGCTATAATTATCACTCCCAAATACAAAGACTCCCTGTGGAGTACATTTCTCAAAGCAGTGCCCGCCAACGTAGCGGACGAGCCGGTCGCGTTGAAGCAGGAAAGTGTCTTCGCCTTTATTCGGAAGAACTGCTATCCAATCAACTGTTATATACAGAACCCGAAATCAAACGATCCAATTTAGCAGGGGTCATACTCCAAATGCTAGCCTTGAAATTGGGGGAAATATCAGATTTTCCCTTTATTGATCCTCCCTCTGCCACAACCATACGACAAGGTTTTCAATTATTGCGGGAGCTTAAGGCTGTCAATGACCAGAACCAGATCACACCGTTGGGTCAGGAGATGGCACGACTTCCTGTTGAGCCTCGAATTGCCTGCATCTTATTACAGGCACATCATGAGAAGGCTCTGCATGAAGTTTTGGTGATTGCCGCGGGACTATCGATTCGGGATCCACGAGAATATCCTGAGGAGCAAAAAGGGAAAGCCCTTCAAATGCATCGGCTTTTTATTGATCCTTCCTCTGATTTCATTACTTTATTGAATATCTGGAAGGCCTATCATGAGCAATGGGAACAGCTCCAAAGTAGCAGTCAAATGCGGAAGTTTTGTCAAACCCACTTCCTGTCATTTTCCCGGATGAGGGAATGGCGTGATATTTATCACCAACTGTTCGGAATCATTAAGGAATCTAAAAATCTCAAATTGAATCAAAACCCCGCAGATTACGCGGCCATTCATAAATCAATTCTTACAGGGTATTTGGGTTATATTGCGATGTCTGAAGAAAAGGGCATCTACCGTTGTGCTCAAAGGCGGGAAGCCAGGATCTTTCCAGGATCCGGAGTATTAAAAAACGGAAAACGCTGGATTGTCGCCGCGGAATTGGTTGAAACCTCTTTTCTCTACGCTCGTATGGTCGCGAATATTGAAGTGGATTGGTTGGAACATATTGCGGGAACTCTTTGTAAGCGTTCTTATTCAGAGGCTCACTTTGATGAGGAGTCCCAAAAGGTGATTGCCTATGAAAAAGTGACGCTTTTTGGCTTAACCCTGGTTCCTCGACGCAAAACAGCCTACGGAAAGGTCAACCCCGCTGAAGCGACTTCCATTTTTATTCGGGAAGGATTGATTGAGGGGCAATTGAAGACACATCATGCCTTTCTAAAACACAATCAGGAATTAAAACACCAATTTCAGGAAAACGGGGCGAAACTGCGTCGAACGTATGATTATGAAATTGAGTTAGCCCAGGAAGCCTTTTATCAAAAACATCTGCACAATGTTTTTTCAATCCACGATCTCAATCGAATTCTTAAACAAAAAGCTGCTGAAAAAGAGGAGCGATTTTTATGGATGAAGGAAGCCGATCTGTCGGTTGAAATGGAATCCCCTCTTGAAGCAGAATTTCCAAGTCATTGGCAAATTGGAGAAGAAAAACTGAAGCTCCACTATCAGTATGCGCCTCAATCGGATCAGGATGGAGTGACCCTCGAAATCAGTGAAAACATGCTCCCTTTCATCCAACCTTATGCCTTCGACTGGTTAGTCCCGGGACAGTGGGAAGAGAAGATCGTAGCCCTACTCAAAACCCTTCCCAAAGCGCTACGTAAACAATTCGTCCCTCTGCCTCAGACCGCAAGTCTGCTGGTAAACGAGCTGAAACCCGTACCCACAAGCTTTGCCGCAGAAATCACACATCGAATTCAGCGAAAATATGGAATGGTTCTGCCCCCTGAAGCTTTGAACGATGAAAGCCTGCCAGACTATTTGAGAATGCGGATTGAAATCAAGGATGCTCAAGGACAAGTAATTGCGTCAGGACGAGCCGCAGAACATTTGATCAATGATCATCAGCAAAAACATCCAGAGAGCCACTCGGCCCAACTCAAAGAATTAAAAGAATGGAAAGACGCCTGTGAACAGTGGGAACTGCATCAGTTACAAACCTGGAGTTTTGATAAACTGCCTCAACAAATTGAAATTGGAGTATTTAATGGAATCCCTCTCTATGCGTATCCAGGACTCTTAAAGAATGATCAAGGTCTTCATCGCTGCCTCTTCAATTCACAAGAAGAGGCACGCCTCCAAACCCGGCCCGCCTTATATTATTTGTTTTCGCTGACTTTGGGAGAGGAACTTGCATGGTTAGAACATCATTTCAATGAGTTACGTGAGTTGGAGGCACTCTATTTCCCCTTTGGTAAAATAGCGCAATTAAAAGAACACAGTAGAAACAACTTATACGCTACCCTTTTTGATGGTCCTTGGATTGAAACACAAAAAGCCTATCAAAAACGCTTGGAAAAAGCGTCCTTAAAGCTCAAGGGACTTTGGCCTGCGTATAAAAGTGCGTTGGAAAAATTATTAAAACAATATCAACAGACTTATCTGATGTTGAATCAGCAACTGAGATGGCTTCCTCAGTCTCCTCAGACACAAGAATTTTATGAGCATTTGGAACATTTACTGCCACATGATTTTGTTCAAATTATTCCTTATGACCAATGGCGGCAGGTGATGCGTTATTTGAAAGCGATTGAAATTCGTGTCGAACGCCTGGTTTTTAACCCTGAAAAAGATCTGGAAAAATTTCAACAACTGAAACTATGGCTGGAACGCTATCAAAAATTAAAACAACAACAATTGACCCTGGAAGGACGACAGCATTTAAACACCTTCCGCTGGATGCTTGAAGAGTTTAGACTCTCGCTCTTTGCCCCGGAATTAAAGACCGCTGGCCCAATTTCCGCAAAACGTTTGGAAAATTTTTTAACGCAACATTGTTAAATCATCTTGTCCTATGAGCTTGAGAGCGTTACAAATCCAATAAGAAGACTTGATTGAAACAAGTCTGTGATTAAAACCTTTATGTAAAAGAGGATCTATGAAGATTAGGACGATGTTCCTGCTCACCATTTTAAGCCTGACAACGGCGGTTATCATGTTCAGTGTCAGGGAGCAAACCCTGTTTCCAATGGGAGAAAACCTTAGTTTCCTGCTACTGATTCTCTGTAGTACGCTGGTTGTTTTTAGCTTGGGGATGGTCTCCTATTTGTATCTGATTTTTTTTAGCTACTTCAATGCCCTCATGGAAAGTGCTAAACGTGCGGGAGAACTGGATTTTAATGCACGGCTTTCTGTACATTACCATCATGAGTTATGTGAATTAGGAGGCCTGCTCAATAAAATGTTTGAGGCCTGCTCTAAAATGCGAAGAGCCGTAATTCAATACCATCCCAGCCTTCAACAAACCAATGTCGGATTAAGAAAGTCCATCGAGGAACTGTCCGAATATACCAGCTCTGCGACAAAGAACTTAAACTCTCTCAACAGTTATGCGGACTTGTTTACTCAAGGGATGCTGGAAAATGTAGAATCCAACCGGGAGATTGTGGATTTCATAGTCGGTTTGAATCAGGAGATTAAGCGGATAGCACAAAATGCGGAAAAAGCGAAGACCGCAAACGCTGAAGATTTGGTCAATCTTAGCGTTGTGGGAAAGCATTCTGATTTAATTGAAAAAACGTCAAAACAAATCACAGAGTTAGTGAACCAAACCGCAACCCTGGCTTTAAATGCCGCAATTGAAGCCTCAAAGGCGGGTGAGCAAGGAAAAGGGTTTGCGGTGGTTGCGGAAGAAATGCGTCGGATTGCCACAAGAATTCGGGATTTTGCCAACGAAATTAAGGATCTGAGTCATCAAATCAACACCAATATTGTAACCACTCAGGAAGCCATCTCGGAAACGGGTAATTTTTTAGTTCAGATTCTGAAAGACTCCGCGGGAAGCACTCATATTGCTCAAAAATTATCTACCGTTTTTGATCGAACACAAAAAAATAATGTACAGGTTCAAGAACAGATCTCCGCCTTTCAGCAAAACTCCGGTGAAAGTATGCATTTTCTGCAAGAACTCGGATTTGTCACAGAGGAACAAACAGAGTTTACGCAAACCTTTGATGGAATCGCAAAAAATATATTACAAGCGAAAAGAAATATTTAATTTTATAGTAACCTTATCTTTCACTCGACAAGGCTTTGTGATTGCATTGTTACGCTCTGAAAAACTAGTCTCTGCTTCTCAATTTTTTGTCTACGTCCTCTTTATCACCAGTGCGTTTACTATTGCGGGTATGGGAGCGGCCTCGATATTGATGTCGCTCCTGCTTTTTGCAAGAGCAATGGCCAAACCCGAATTGCTTTACTTTAATGTCCCCGCCTTCAAACCTTTACTCTTTTTATTCATTGGCGCCGTGATCTCTGCGTTGCTCAGCTCAGATCCTCTCAATAACCTGACTCAGGTACGAGATTTTTGGAGATTTTTACTCCCCTTTGTTGTTTGGAAAAGTTTTGAAGGAGTTTCTCACAAAAAGCTTTTGATCCTTTTTCTCAGCATTTTAGCCATTGCCTCTGTTTATGGCATGATCCAATATTATTACGGTGTGGATTGGTTCAGAGCTGAAGGCCACAAAAAAATAACACCTTATATCCCGGAAGATACTCATACCGGAAGGTTTCATGCCAAAGGCAATTTTAGTCATCACCTGACTTTTGCCAACTATTTACTCCTCGTTTTTCCGCTCTATCTCTCTGTAGGCATTTCCCGACTCTATTCACTGCGCTTCCGAATCACCATGAGTCTTGGCGCCTTGATGATTCTCATAGCGTTAGTCCTGACCCTTGGAAGAAGTGCCTGGATTGGCAGTATCATTGGCGTAGGTATTTTGTTGTTGAGACTTCCCAAAAAGTGGCTGCTTGCAATGATGATTGTGCTCATCCTGGGAGGAAGTGCTTTAGTTTTCCATTTTAATCCAGGGTCCTCTTTTAAAAATCCAGGGTCTGCTTTGGATTCCGGATTAAAAACCCGTTTCGATAGTATCTTTGTCTTACACCTCAACTGGGATCGTTTCGCCTTATGGGACACAGCCTTGCTCGCTATCAAAGATCACCCATGGTTTGGAATTGGTTGGGAAAATAATGAACAGGTGATGCCTCATTATCGAAGCCTGGTGATTGATCAATGTCAGGGAGTCATTCTTAGAATCTTCACTGAGGAGTGCTTTCCTGGCTTTTTAAATCCCTCCAGTGCAGGGGTCCATAATATTTATTTACAAATTGGAGTTTATTTGGGAACCATCGGAATCATCGGATTTTTGTGGTTTTATGGTTCGCTGCTGTGGTGGAATTACAAGTGGATTCGTCGTGCTCAACAGCATTGTCCTTTGGAATCAACGCTGCTATGGGGCATACAGGCTGGAATCGCAGGATTTATGGTTGCAGGATTTTTTGAAAATAACTGGCTGGATGGAGAAACTCAAACCTTGTTCTTTGCTTTAATGGGTTGGAGTCTTTATCTGGGAAAACAGATTGAAAAGCGGCTCCAACTATTGAAGGGTTGATAACATTTTGAACTTTGTATTGAAATTTGAGCTTAGCGTTGTAGAATGACTGAACTTTACAGTTCAATTCCTTTCTTGCAAATCTGGTTCGAGTACATATAGAATAATGAAATGTCGACTCTATAAAAAACGGACTGAAATGAACTACACATCGGAGCTACCTCCTTTATGGCTCAACCAAATTTTGAAGTTACTATATTTTCTAAAAGACCTATCCCTGAAAGATAGGTTTTTTTTTGTCAATTGA
Source organism: Deltaproteobacteria bacterium TL4 (assembly GCA_051382335.1). Taxonomy (GTDB): domain Bacteria; phylum SAR324; class SAR324; order SAR324; family NAC60-12; genus JBBCAX01. Next base: position 65,171 of record JBBCAX010000010.1, on the reverse strand, counting down.
ATGAGGATAAAATATGCCACAGTTTACAGCGTTTTTGGTTGAGTTAGCGAAGGTTGACCATGATCGGATTACCATTCGACGGAGATCAAAAGATTTAGAACAAGAAATCAAATTCTCCCGAAAAGAGGTGGATCAACTTGAACATAAATTGGAAGCCATCCATCAAGAGAATAAAGAGTCGACTAAACTTCTCCATCATGCAAAATTAGAACTTGAAGCGTGTGATCAGCTCATTTCAAAAATGGAAGCGCAAGTTCCGCTCATTCGAAATCAAAAGGAATTTGCCGCAAGTAAAAAACAACTCGAAGATGCTCGAAAGCGCAGAGGTCAAACAGAAGACGAAGTTTTAACTCATGAAATTAAAAAAGAGGATACCGGTCAAAACTTTATCACGCTGCAAGACTCTCTGCAAAGTAAGAACGAGCTGTATGAAGCCTTGGTCAAAGACCTCATAAAAGAAAGAGATGCAAACGAAAAGCAGTTGGAAAAGATAGAGAGAAGAAGAAAAGTGATTTTAAAACAACTCGATAAACCCATTCTTAAATTTTATGAACAGAGTATTGAACGTGGAGTCATTAATCCGATTTGTCAGGTTGAAGATAATGCTTGTGGCGGATGTCATATTGAGCTACTGCCTCAATTGGTCAACGAATTGAAAATGCAGGTCCATTCTTACCGAAACTGTCCTCATTGTAGTCGTATTCTGTTTATTGTACCTCCAGATTTAGCCCAGACCACTGATGCAAAAAATTAAGGGTCCCCTCAGGAGGAAGAAAAAACTCAAATGGCATCAGTTTTGTTGTTTGTTTGGAATGTTCTGTGTCAGTTTTTTTAATATTGGATGTTCTGAAATTCAATATTATTGGCAAGCCGTTAAGGGACATATAAAAATTCTTAACAACAAACAGAGTATCCAAGCGTTGTTAGAAGCGCCCCAAACTTCTCCTGAACTCGTTTCCCAGCTCAAATTAATCCTGGATGTGCGAAATTATGCAGTAAGCCAACTCTCTCTGCCTCAAGTCTACGGGTATACCGATTATGCCGATATTGGCAAATCCCATGTCAGTAATGTAGTACTCGCGGCTTACCCCTTAAAACTTGAATCCTATGAGTGGTGTTTCCTGTTTGTAGGATGTGTTGAATATCGTGGCTACTTCGACGAAAAGGAAGCACAGCAATATGCGGAAATCCTGAAACAACAAGGACTGGATGTGTCGATCGGAAAAGTCAGGGCCTATTCGACACTCGGTTGGTTGAATAATCCTTGGGTGCCAGCTTATTTTAATGACCCCGTACTGAATACTTTTTTTGAAGGTCGTTCGGAAACAAATATTATCAGCATCCTCATCCATGAAATGGCTCACCAAGTTGTTTACATCCGGGGAGACACCTCCTTCAATGAGTCCTTTGCGGTTTTTGTTGAACAGGAAGGATTGCGACAATATCTGGAGACCAAAGAAAGCTCAAAGACTACAGGGTATCAAGTCTATTTACAGGAACAGCATGATGAGCAATTATTTAGAAATATCATCAGTGCGTTTTTAGAAAAATTTGAAACCCTCTATGCGTCACCCCTGGCAGACGCGGAAAAAATAGTTCAAAAGCAACAACTTTTTTATGAGCTCCAACAGTCTTACCTTCAAAGGAAATCTGAATTCCAAATTCTCTCTTATGACAATTGGTTTTCGCATTCTTTGAATAACGCCAATCTTCTCAGTGTGAAGCGTTACCACAATTATGTAGAGGCTTTTGCTCAAGTTTATGTGGAGGAAGGGAAAAATTGGGAAAAATTTTTCCTTAAAGTAAAAGCAATCGCGGACTACCTTCCAGAAGAGTTGCTGGCGTTCTTGGAGCAACGGCTTAACACGTCAGATTCTGCTGAAGCATCGCCCAACCACCTCAAATAAAGCTTGCCAGTCCTCAGAGGAAGGTTCCCGTAAGGGTTGAGATTTCTCAGAAAATTCTTCCCACGAGCTTGCCCTAAAACTGATGGTAAGCCACTCGTTTTCAAAATAGGGGTCAACCTCTATTTGAAGTTTAGAGGATTGAATCATTTTTTGTTGTATGGCTTGAAAAGCTCGTCTCGTTTTTGACAATTCAGGATAGCGCCATGATTCTAGCTGCTGCTTCAGCAAACGATGCTGTACCGGAGGTTGAAGTTGAGAATTCGACACGATTTCTTGAATCTCTGGACGATCGATAAGAGTCAGCAGATCATACTGATGGATCTTACAGACTTCAGAGAGGAGCTGAATCAGTGACTTCCATTTATTTCCTCCCAACTGTATTTTTTCAAGCATTTGCCCCAACGCTTTAAGTTCATGCGCAGAAAACTTAAGCAGCAGGGTCACCTCCTCAGCGGTCAACTGATTCCAATGAGTGGGAAGAAAACTTAGGTTTTGTAGCAGAGCATTTAATAAAATGAGCTGATTCACTAATTTTATTGAAGGGGGTTGTCCCAGTTTTGGCATGATGGTTTGTGTTAATTCTTCCTGGGTGTATCCCCACGCTTGAAGCTTTTGTAAAATATGACACAGCTGCAATCCTTTAAAAGTATAGCTTTCCGAAAATGTGTGTAGGCGAAGAAACGCCAAGTCTTTCAAAGAGAGGTCACCTGAAAGCACTTGGCAAGGGTACCAAGAGTCCTGATCTTGAAATCGAAGCTGTTTTAAAGCCTTCAAACGTTTAAAACCATCAATCATTCGAAGAGGTTGGTTCTCCAGTCGCTGAACCAGAAAAGGCGTGAGAATCCCATATTGCTCAATCGAGTTCAATAAAACGGCACTAGTTTCGTCTTCCTGCCATTTCAGCGAAGGATCAGTTTGACTCAGTTCGGAAAGACTGATACTCTGAGGGACCCAATTAAAATGATATTTATTTTGCATAAACACCAAGAACCTGATTTGTTATAAGTATGAGGTGAATGATGCGAATTCTCCTGATAACTCAGGTTAATATCGCATCTCTATAAAAGAGAAGTAACCACAAAACAGATGTGTCTTCTGAAATCCGATGTGATCATAGTCGGGCTTAACAGAAATCACAAACTCTTAGAAGTCTACGTAATTTTACGTAATTGTTTTTTTTTGATGTTCTGTTTATTTTGTGTCAAAAAAATGACTAAGGAGTTTGCTGGTTGTTAAACTGGAATTTAGGGTAATGAACCAATTGAGATGAGAGAAGTCAACCCGTATACACAAGCAATGTCAAAGGGCCTTGCGCAAATTGATTTATCACGGAAAAAGCATTCAGACGACTCGGTCGTTCATTTCTTGACCAATATGGTTCAAGGGCGAATGTTGGAGCATTTGGTCTTTTGTATCGATTGCTATTATCAAATTGAAGACGATACCTTTAAGGAAGATCTGGCTTCAACTTTAGTTGAAATTTTTGATGAAACGTTGTTTGGCGCTTTCAGGAAGAAAGTGGAGAAGGATCCCGATCTCATCTTCGTTGTTTCTCGATACATCGTTGAAACAGAACAGGAGGCCTGCAGCAAAGATAAGTATTACGAAGCTCGAATTCATCGATTGTACCTCAACATTTTTCGGAAATACCTTGGGTATGAAAATTTAGAAAGCATCATCGCGACACTCCAATCTAATCCTCAAATACAAAAGATCATTTTATCCTCCCTATTGAAAAAACATTTAAATTGGATCAGCTATCAAACGGTGCATTTCTTGTTATCTCAGGACAAACAGGACTTATTTACCAATGCTTTTATTTTATATGGCAAAAATGTTCATCCACTCATGAATCGTGTCAATAAGGCAGGAACGCGGTTGAAAGCCAAATTACGCCCCAGTTTTTGGAAGTAACTCCAATCCCTTCACTGTTCTGCTTTAAGTGTATGACTGTTTTTTAGATGAAAAAACAGAAACCCCAAAACCATCATCGAAATGACGACCATGAAAATCATCAAAGGATTGAGATCTCGTTGATAAGAATTTTGTAAGATCCAGGTGGTATTAAAATTATAAAAATGGAAGAGCCATAGTCCATAAACCAAATAGCGGGGTAACAGTGTAATTAAAGCCCCCAAACCTGTTCCCAAAAGAATCAGCAGCGCATAAGCACTCTGGTGGTTTACGGTTGAGTTTGGACCAAACATGAACACAACCCAAATTCCTAGGGTGAGCAGAGATATACCGAATATTTCTTTTAAGTGCTTTGGAAGTTCTTTGATAAACAAAGGACGTCGAAAGGCACGGGACAGACCGATTTGCATCAATACCAGCCATCCTATATTCAATGTATTCAACGCATACATCACCGAAAAAAACTCGGCATTTTGTCGTTCAAAGACTTCTTTTGCCTCATTTCGAAACAGAGGATAGGGACGAGGCATGAGGATTTCTCTCAAATTGCTCCATTTATATTCCAATGTTTTTTTCCATCCTAACTGAGAGTAATTTTCGACGAGGGTTTGACCGGTGGTACGGTCATCAATGGGGATAGTTCCTCCGATATGCCATTTGACCAGTCGATTTGCAGGCGGCTCATAGAATTGCTGATATCCCATCCAGGGAGTGTAACAAATGATAAAAACAAGACACCCCAAGAGGGTTTTGCGTATGCCAAAGTAATAACGAGGCAGGAGTAAAACAAAAGCAATGGCCAAAAGTGTAAAGATAGCCGCACCGTGAGTTAAAATACTCAGTGCCGCAAACAAAGCTCCTGTCGTCACTTGTAGGTTGGTGATCTTTTCTTGATTTTTCAAGGGGTTGAGTAACAAGAGAAAGGTCCCGATCGTCAACGAACCCGCAAGCATTTTAGGCCAGACATAAACCGAGTTTAATAAGAAGAATCCCGTAAAAATGAGAAAGGCAAGCACCATCAGGATCTTTTCAAAGGATAGTTTCATAGCTTGACATAAACTCCACACGGCAGGAACCCACATACATTGACCAAGAGTTGCCGTTAGCTGATAATGAAGTTTAACCTCCCCCACCAGAACCGCTAAAGGTCTTAAAAACAGAACCAGGCCTGTTTGCAACGGAGGACGATCGCTGCTGAGCCAATCCCCAACAATAGGCCTGGGATCTCGTCCTTGATATAATTTTTCCGCAAACAAATGAGGGATGATATTATCATTAGGCAATGTATAAAGAAAACGATAAGAGGCCATATTAATGACATCGAAACCTAGATTAGCACTTTGTAAATACAAATACGCCAAATAGATAAGACCAACAAGATACATGATACTTAAAGGATACAAAATATCGGGTTGGCTCAGGACAGACTCTAAATCCTTCCTGGACTTGGAACGGCTGAGACGCAGCATTGTCCACAGTAAAACAGGAATCGTCAGCCCTCTTCCCAAGTTAGGGTGAATCCAATAGAGCCAGAAGCTCAAATACCCGATTGCCGCGGTAACACCACATGCGCCCAATACCACAAAAGCGGAAGAATACACCCCGTGTTCCTTTAATTTTAAAGATAAGACCAAGCCGGGAATCATAAATAAAATAAAGTTGAGGGTATACAAAGGAAAAATCTTAAACGAATCCATGTCAGGAAGATCGAATAATATCAGAGACCAAGACGGGATAGAATAAGGAGTACTGATCCCCAGCCAACCCCTATGTTTTTGAGCGTTATCAATGGCAACAATGCGGACGTTTGAATTCTTCCAGTTTTCAGGCAGCTTTAGAGCAACGGGGGCCCATTGTTCTCTGGGATTATAATGGATCAGCGGTAACTGTTCTCCGGTACTTGGCTTTTCTAAATAAACTTGGTTTCCTTCGTTTTGAGGATAACCTGAAATAAATATCAAAAGCGCTTCTGATGCTTGAAAGTTGGCTGATTCCAATCGACCTGTATTTGAGTCACTCCGAACCCAGGACCCCCATAGCTCCATAGGCTTTTTTTTGCCCAATAGGGAATGAATCGGTTGGGAGTCGGTTCCAAAAAACACACCCTTGATTTCAAAGGTACCTTGCTTCTGCCAGCTTTCCCCTTTTAGAAGAGGAGAGGTTTCCAGGCTGGCTTCATACCTGACAAAGGTGATTGAAATGAGCAGAAAAAGGTGAAACCCTAAAAATATTAAAAAAATTAGTTGTATCCGATTGATATTGTGCTTTTTTTGCATCTGCTGTTAAACCAGAAGTTGGAGAAATCATAGAGTTAGAGAGAACGGGGGATTATAAGGAGCATTTTATGGCAAATCAAACTATTCTGAAAAAAAACAGCACTTCTGATTTGATTCGTATTGGCTGGATTGGCACAGGAGTTATGGGACAATCCATGTGTGGACATCTGCTCAAGGAAGGTTACCCTGTTACACTTTATAACCGTACCCAGTCTAAAGCGACAGCCCTCATACAGCGAGGCGCAAGGTGGCTCAATTCACCAAAAGAAGTCGCACAAAACTCCGATATCATTTTTACGATTGTGGGATATCCGAAGGATGTTGAAGACGTTTATTTCGGTAGCAATGGGATTTTTGATGGAGTTCAGCCCGATTCTGTATTGATTGATATGACCACCACGTCGCCAAGCTTGTCTCAAAAAATCGCAAAAAAAGCGGAAACGCTACAAGTGATTGCTATTGACGCTCCAGTCTCCGGCGGAGATATTGGTGCACGTGACGCAACACTCTCTATTATGATTGGAGGACACCAGGGGGTCGTCAATTATGTCATGCCCCTGTTTAAAATACTTGGCGGAAACCTTGTTTATCAAGGAGAGTCTGGTATGGGACAACACGCAAAGATGTCCAATCAAATAGTGATTGCCGGTACCATGATTGGCGTGTGTGAAAGTCTGATGTACGCCTATAAAGCAGGATTGAACGTGGACGTGATGTTAGAATCAGTCCGGGGAGGTGCCGCAGCATGTTGGACGTTGGATCACCTTGCGCCCCGAATTGTTCAAAAAAAATATGATCCTGGATTTTGTGTGGATCACTTTGTTAAAGATATGGAAATTGCTTTGAGTGAAGCACAACGCATGAAACTCTCACTTCCAGGTCTGGCTTTGGTACACCAACTCTATGTAGCCCTTCAAGCACAAGGTCATGGAAAATGTGGAACCCATGCCTTGATGAAAGCCCTGGAATTACTTTCTGATGGTGAGGCTTGATCTGAGCTTTGCGAGTTGATAGGTCCAGTCGTTAATTTCTTAGCGTCTTTGGCCTATCCACCAAAGTGTTAGGTATGTGTGAAACATGCCGTATTCTTCGGCCATGAGGAATTCCCTGCTTTAAGCGATCGTTTCTATTTTCCAACCCGTGATTCCACGACCGTTCAACTCAAATCCAGCACCAATCCCTGAAACATTTTTGGGATGGACCTTCTTCCTCAATGTTTAGTCTGACCTACAAATTCGAATGACGCTTCAGCGATTGGTTAATGCGCCAATGTTCCAAAAAAAGAGACATGGTACGCGATAAAAATGCCATAGAGGAAGACTGCGATTAAGATTTGGACAAAAGGAATTTCGCTTAAAATCAAGCGGTTTTTTCCTGCAACAATGGCAGCAAAAGGAACATTGGATGTGATTTTCTCGAAAGCCTGCCACTCGTCACCCATCGTTTTTTCTCGTTTGCGATCAATCGAAAGGCTTCCAACACCTGATAGAAAAGCAAACCCGCCAAAAAATAAAAAAGAAGCCACTTCACCGGTAGCACAAATATGGGAAAGAGCCCATAAAAGAATGCCCCACTGCATTGGATGGCGTGTAATACGTAAAATGCCGCTTACATTTTGTGCTGCAGACCTTTTTTTAGGAATCAAAAGACTTGTCAAAGAGGTCGGATTTTTACCACCGATGGCGGCACCCGCAATCACAAACGTAAAGGCGACAGGTATCACGAAAAGAGGAATCATTCGTGTAAAAGCATTGGAGTACCACATCAGTAAATTCCTGGGAGCATTTCCATACGCGACAATCATCCAGACCAACGCTCCTATTGAAATCAGGGAGTATAGGACGAGATAGAGCCTTTCGCCTAGAGTCCTTACTAAAAATCCTCTTAAAGGGGTACTTGAAATAAAATGGGTTCCAACAAAGAATAATACGGATGCAACAAGCAAGACCAGTTCGAACATAGACACTCCTTATAGCTTTGATGTGTTCTTGTAATTCCTATCGCCTACTGGAATTGTATAACGGAAGCAGGTCAGGAGCGCAATTAAAAACGTCACTCCACAGAGTTGAGGAGGTTTAGAATATTGGAATAATGATCCGTCCATATTTCCACGTCAGGATAGGCGGGTACCGAATACCAATAAGGCTGATTTTTCAGTTGTCGCATCGCCTCTCCTGCGCGCCCCATGGCAAGGTAATGAGAAGGAAACTTGCCTGGAATAGCCGTTGTGTTGTTATCCTCTCGGGAAAGAACCTCCAGACCTTTCGCATGAGCAATATTCGCAAGCAAAGGTTCCAGGTTGAAAAAGCGATTGGTGATATGAAACACTAACAGCCCTTCAGGTTCTATTTTGTCCAGGTAAAGTTGAATGGCTTCAAGGGTCAGGACATGGGAAGGGATCGCGTCTGAGCTAAAGACATCCAAAATAATCATCCCCAGCGACTGATCCGGAAGTGAAGCAATAGCCAATCTTCCATCTCCAACAATAATTTGATAAGACCCCTGGCATTGTCTTAAAAATGAAAAAAAACGTGAGTCCTCTGCGAGATGTACCATCGCGGGGTCAATTTCATAAAAGGTAAAATGCTGACTTGGTGTGGCATAGGTAGCCATTGAGGCAACCCCCAGTCCCATCACAGCAACCCGTGGTTTTAGACGGGATTGATTGAATACCCGAAAGACATCCCCAAGGGGACCCGTTTGATGAAAATAAGCAAAAGGTTCATGTTGATGCTCAGGATCGCGACTTTGAATGCCATGCGTGGTGTCACCATGAATGAGTTTGATCCAATGCTCATCAGCCTGATAAATAACTTTTTTTACTCCAAAGAAGTTACGTTCAATATGCAGCAGTTTACCTGTTTCCTGTTGAGTAAACGTTGCGAGAAGAATCATGATCGTACTGACCCCCAAACCCAAGCGTAAGCCACGTTCCCTCCAGCGATAGCAAATCAAGGCCATCACTCCGACCCAAATATTAAAAACCATTCGAGTTCCTTGCCATGCGTCGGGGAGAAGATAGAACAAAAACAGGGAAAGAAACAACATGATCAACGGCAATCCAACATCCAGGAGCCTGGGATTGAATCGCGTTGCTGAAGTCAAACGATCAGGCAGTAATAAACAAACAAAAATCATGATGAGAGGATACTCCACAACCGTTTGGAAGATTTGCGGAGCAATCAGGGCATTAAAGATTCCCCCCAGAACCCCTCCCACGGACAGACACAAATAGAAATGGGTTAAATAGCTGACATGAGGACGATTCCGTGCCAGTTCACCATGACAAACCATTGCGGCAACAAAGAAAAACAACAGATGAGCCGGTACAGTAATCCACGGATTTTGAAGGACTTCCATAAGAATTAAAGGAGTGATGAGAATCACTATCGCTGGATAGCTGTTTAGCATGAATTGATGAGAAATGAGGGGTTTGGCGGCAAAGACCAAAATAAACGTGATTAAATACAGCAGTAAGGGAACCACCCAAAGTAAAGGAACCGCTACGATATTTGCTGTGATATGAGTGGTCACCCCCAACATCAGGCTGGAGGGTAAAAATGAGGCGCCAATCCAAAAAGCAGATTGTCGAAGCGGAAGTTTTTTTAGTCCGGCTGTTGCCCCAGCAACTTGAGCTTGAGCTGCCGGATTCCAAATCAAAAAACCGCAAACCAGCAATATCAACACAACCCCTCCGTACCCTATGGACCAAATCCATGTTTGTTGGATTAAATCAATATTTGGTTCAATGATGAAGGGATATCCAAGCAAGGCAATAACGCTCCCGGTGTTGCTGAACGCATACAAGAAATAAGGATCTTTCGCTGAGGGAAAGCGCATAGTCGTAAACCATTTTTGTAATAATGGAGCACTGGTGGAGAGCATTGCGAAGGGAAGTCCAATCCCCATAAACAGCTCGCCCAATAACTGAAATTCAGGATGAGTGCTGGTGCCAAAGGAGGCGGTAATGGGGTTTAGGGGTAAAAGGGAAAGAGTCACCAGGAGCAACACTCCATGGATGAGTACTTGCTGTCGGAGGCGGAATTTCCCTACAATGAGATGAGCATAAATATATCCAAGCAGCAGCATGCCTTGAAAGAAAACCATGCAAGTATTCCAAATCGCAGGGGCTCCGCCATATTGTGGCAGCAACATTTTTCCAATCAGTGGTTGAACGGCAAACAATAAAAAGGAGCTGATCAACAGCGTTAATGCGTAAAATGGAATGATCGCCTGTTCTTTGCTCATCACGGCGCACCTTCTTGAGCCTTTGAAATTCGAATCGCCTGGAGCAATTTTTTCTCAAGATCAGAGATTTGGGGGTGAGGAAAGACAAACCGCGCCAGGACTTGATTCAAAAGTAAAGGGTCGTTCAGTTGAAGACACTGAACCGCAATAGCCCTGATGATTTGAGGATCAAGTTCTTGAAAACTAAAGGTGTTCAGCATTTGACTGATCAAAGAAGGTAAAGCCTTCATGTCTTGCTGAATCGCATGATCTAAAAATAGAAATTTTAATTGGTTTTTGAGCGGAGGCCACCCTTTTTGTACGGCATCCCGATAGGATGAAATAATGTCTAACTGGGTCCAAACCGTTCGAAGTTGATGGTAAGGAAGGGTCTCATGAAGCTGATGATCTATTTCATTCCAGGAACTTTGCGGTGAAGCATGGTTCAGAAGATAACGTAAATACTCTATTCTGTCTGAATCTATTCGGAGTCCTGCTTGAGGTTCCCTAATCGACTGAGAGGGAAAAGAGCGAGGCTCCAACACTTCTTGATAGTAAAAAAGCGAGTTCACAAAGGGTTCAAATAAATCCACCTGACTTTTAAGAAAAAAAGCGAGTTCGGCATTATTATCAACTAAAGGAAAATAATCAGAATTCGAATTCACATCCTTGAGTAGATATTTTAAAGATTGAGTGGAAACAATATAATTGTGAGGTCCAAAATACCGGGGAGTCCTCCCCAACCGATTAAAATCCTGTTGTAACCCCGGAATTTCCATCACACCTGGAAGTTCTGTCATCTGAACATCAGTTTGACTTGCAAGAATCACAATATCAGGTGTTTGAGGTACATGGTAGAGTTTCACAACAGGGAAATGATGATCAATCGCTTTAATGATAGATAACAGTAAAGGGGTATTGAATTCATAGATGTGAATCCATTGAGCTAAAAGGCCTTTGTCCGTTAAGGAATTTTGAATATGCCGATAAAACTCTTCTGTAAACAAACTGGATATTCCGCTGACCCAAGGATTTGAAGGGACAGAAATAATCAAATCATAGCGTGACGGAGTCGTATAAAAATAAGTTCTGGCATCTTCATAAACAACACTCACCTTGGGGCTTTCATAGACTCTCCGGTTGTGTGGAAGCAAGCCTTTTGCCATATGATAGACCTCTGGCTCAATCTCAATCAGATCCAGGTGTTGCAAAGCAGGATGTCCCAGTAAGTAGTGAGCGGTCATACCACTCCCAATTCCTATCATCGCGGCGTTAAAGGGACGATTTCCCAGTGCGAACATCGAATAAAAAGCGACGGCCGCTTGAGTATACTCATCCGTATTTTGTTTATTGGGACTGATACTGATGCTCGCATCAGGCTTTCCATTGGTGATGATGGCAAGGGTATCTCCCTGCTGCGCAAAAGCAATGGTTGCTGTTTTGCCATCTCTCATGTGCACCTTCAGCTCTTTGGAAAGCGGAGCATATTTTCTGAAAGGCCCTGAAGAGAGAAGGAGTGCGTCAAATTTCAGTGCCAAGACGGGAAGTGAAATTACCGAGACGACAACCACAAGAGACCAAAAACGGATTTTTGAAAAATGATATACGGCCAAAATAGCAAGACCCAGCAATATATCGATGAAACCTCCCAAAGCAATGGTTTCTTTCAATTGAAACACAGGTAAAATAACCAAGCCTCCCAATACCGCCCCTGTGACAGCACCCACCGTATTCCAGCCATAAACGGTTCCAGTATATTGTTCATTTCGGGTAAGATTCGTCAGTACAAAAGTAATAATAGGAAGCGTCATACCCGCAAAAAAACTGGTGGGAAACATTAAAAGCAAACACAGAAAATAGTTGAAAACAGAATGAGCGTGATATCCGGACAAGGTTCGCATAAAAATGAGGTTGGATTCATTGACTATCTTGAAAAAGGGGGCGTAAAGGTAAATACTGATGATTGCGCAAAGCCCCATACAAACTTGTACGATTCCAAGTAGAAACGCGGTATTTGTCGCGCGCGTCAACAAACGCTTCACAAAAAAAGCACCTCCCGCAATTCCAAAAATAAATGCAGAGACCATAATGTCAAATGAATGCGTGGAACTGCCAAGCATCATACTGAGCAAACGAATCCATCCAATTTCGTAAAGGAAAGAGGAAAATCCTGTAAGAAAACTGGTTACAAGCCATAACCATAACAGCGGTTTGGGACTCAAGGAGATTGGAGTCGCCGCAAAAGAAGGTTCTACAAAAACCTGCTCGCTCAAGGAGGTGTTTAACCTTTTGGCAATGCCATAAAATCCAATGGCAAGCAGGATATTACCATAAGCGGCTACGATTAAACTTCCAGAAGTACCAAGATTAGGAATTAAAAAGTAGGAAGTGACCAAAATACCAAGGGTTGCGCCGAAAGAGTTGGTAAAATAAAGCCGAGACAAGGTCGCTTTCCCGCCATCTCGTGCCAAGCGTATCACGCCTATGGCTATTGCGGGAAAGGTCATCCCTAAAATAATGGCAAAAGGCCCTGTAATCAGGATGGAAAGGAGAATTTTTACCGTATTCGCCAACAACGCTGAGGGGAGATAGGTTGACGCAAAATAGTAAAAATATTCGGTTACGGCGAGATACAGTGTATGATACAAGAAACCACCAACACCTATCAGCAATTCCAGTACCGCATATAGATACAGCGCATTTTTGACACGTTTGGCATACCTACCCGCGATAAAAGCTCCAAGCCCTAAACCGCCCATGAAAATACACAAGGTCAGTATCTGTCCATAAGAGGAATGCCCTAAAAACAATTTCAAATATCGGGACCAGGTTGCCTCATAGATCAATCCTATAAAGCCTGATAGGGTAAAAAGGACATAAATGAGTGGCAGCATTAAACACAACTCTTTAGGGGAACATTGACTACGAACTGGTAAATAATCGCTATTATGTTAATGAAATACGAAGTTACAATGTTAATCGGGTTTAAAATATTTAGTTTTTTAAAAATATCCTTGTCTTTTATCTAATCAGCACTAAAATAGTACTAATTAGACAATACATTGAATGATTCTGTTTCTAATTTGAGACAGTATTTCATTGCGACGAGTAATGAAATTATTTGATAATTGAAGTTTTCATTAAAATAAAAGGAGGAACCATGCCATTCACATTGCCAAAACTGCCTTATGCTAATGACGCGCTTGAACCTCATTATGACCAAGCAACCGTTGAGATTCATCATTCAAAGCACCATCAGACTTATACCAGCAAATTAAATGACGCTGTAGCCGCGGCTGGTATTGAGGGGAGAAGTGTTGAAGACCTGTTAGCCAACCTGGACACCATTGCGGAAGCACATCGCGGCGCCATCAGAAATCATGGTGGCGGCTACTGGAATCATCAGTTTTTTTGGGAATCCATGGCGCCTAATCCCAAAGGAGAGGTCCGAGGACCCAGTGGAGCGTTAGCCAGTGCCATAGACAAAAAGTTTGGGTCTTTGGATAAATTCAAAGAATTGTTTACCGCCAAAGCTGGTGGCCATTTTGGTTCTGGCTGGGCGTGGCTTGTAGTGAATAGAGAAAATGAATTGGAAATAACAGACACTCATGATCAAGTTTGCCCTTTAAGCTTGGGACAGAAACCCTTACTCACGATTGATGTTTGGGAACATGCGTATTATTTGAAGTTCAAAAATGTACGACCTGATTGGATCAAATCCTGGTGGAACCTTGTCAACTGGGGTGAAGTTTCTAAACGTTATGCTGCTGCAAAGTAGCGTTTGAATGGTGAGTTTTGAGAGGTGAGATTTCTCACTTCTCACTTCTCACTTCCAAATCCGGATTGAATTAAAGTGTTGAGGTATTGTGGGAGCAACGGTTAATTTTCCAAATATGCTGATGGAGTTCCTGAACTCTGGCAAAAGGACCGCCTCCCATGGCGAGATGAATGCGCTTGGTGGTGAGTAGTGGGCCAATCGTTTTTAAAGACGCTTTGCTTAAATCCATCTGAGGAAACTCACGCATTAGTTTTCCCAAAAGTCGAAGAACCACCGTCTGACCTTGATTGTAGGCGGCAATAGCCGCAATAGTTCGAAGATCCGGATGAAGTTCAATCACTTTATTCTTAACCCTCCATTCGTAATCCATGTAATATTGAAATAACATCGCGGAGAGAATGATATTCGTTTCAATATTGAGAACATTTCCAAATTCCTGGTTATAACGTTGTGCCAGTTCCTCAGTATAAATTCTCTGGACAGCGGCATATTCGTTATTAAGTAATCCTCCTCGATTAATCCTGTCAATCAACTGTCTTATCAGCTTCGTTTTTCTTCCGTAGGAATATCCTTCCAGGAGGAGTTGTCTGGAAACTTCGTGCATCAACCCCGCGTCAACCAAGTTGGGTTTCGTCATTGTTGCAGGAAATTTTCCTAACTTTGGAAAACGGGGAGAAAATCCCTGTGCTTCAAAAATTTCTCTTAATATTGGGTCTCGATAGATATTTCTCAAATGAATCGTTGTGGCTTGAAGAAGTCTTTCCATGCCAATATTTTTTCTCAAGACTTCAATTTGTTTGACTGCAATTTCAGTGAGTTGTCCAATTCCCAAGGCGCCTGTCTGGCTGGAAACAATAAAATTTAATTTAGATTCTTGAAACAATAAACAAAAAAAAGTGGGGTATGGAAGTTGATAGAAATGTGAACTGGTATGTAACGCCAGCAAGATCCTTAAAACTCTGTTTTCGGAGTAGGGCAAGTTTGGATTTTCCGTGAAGAGTGCCAAGTATTCTTTCCACCATCGACCATTGACAATATTCAAACTCAGTTCTTCTATCCGGTTTTCTCCCTCGAGATAAAGGACGCCCCGCTGATAATGAATCTGACTGATGGTATCCAATGTGGTAAAAAGAGTATGCAATCGTTCCATTTTAGGGTTGGCAAATTGAATATTGTATTTTTCAGAAAGACGGGTTGTCGTTTTATGGGTCAAGGCAATGATATATTGGGAAGTTTTGGTGGTTGTCGTACTCACACGAGAGGCATTTTCAACTAAAGGCTCAGGATAATAAGGAGATAGTTGAAACTGGGGACTGATTAAATGATAAGGGAGAGGCGCAGTTTGGGCAGCACCTCCTTGAAACGGAATCATTACCCAGAGTATCCCTACGAAAAACAAGTCTTTACTGCTTAGTGTGAATCTCAGATCCCATGATAATTTCGGCATTGGAACTGACCTTTCACTCATTGGAGGAGCCCACTTTATACCGCAACGTAACTTTGTTCCCCTTTTCGTTAAACGCCATGGAATCGGAGGTGGCTTGTACCATAGATAAACCTCTGCCATACAAAGCAAACGACGCCACATTTTGTTCGCTCGAATGAAGCACTTTTTTGTAATTAAAGCCTTGCCCTTCGTCCTCAACAGAGACGATAACTTCTTTCGCGGGAAAATAGTTGATTTCCACAGAAACCTTCCGATTGCGGTACTTGGGTTGTGCGGTGCGAAGGAGCAATTCTTTATTCCATTGCTTAAAATTTTGAAGCTTTCCCTTCAATTCTTCACTGCTCATTTCAAGGTTTCCATGAGCCATCGCGTTAATCAGCGTTTCGGACAACCCTAATTTAACACGAAAACTATCGTCTTGGGACAACCGATGAAAATCCAGGGCCCCTAAGATATATTTTATAACCAGAGAGATATTGTTGGCGTTATTATCCAACGAAAAATAAAGGTTGGTTTCTGTCAAGTAAGGAGGAATGCACTCCCGTGAGAGTTGCAATTCTTCATCAGAAAGCTTCGCTTCAATCTGAATGTTTAATTTGTCGAGATGTGTTTTTAGCGATTCGCGACCAAAGGGATCCAACACAACGGTTACATTTTCCTTGATCATATGAAGTACGGTTTTTGCTTCCGAGACATTCGTAAACCAAAGAACGGGAAGAATGGGTTGAACGTTCCTTAGTTTTTCGATCAGAGGATACCCATGAATTACAGAACTATCACGTAAAATAATAAGTTGAAGAGGAGCCTCTTCGATCTCTGCTTCGTCAAGTGCCGCCTGGATCATAGCACCAGACTGAATGATTTGCATTTTATGACCTTTGCGAATTAAAAATTCGTGGTATAATCCGTGGCTCTCAACATGATCATCAACAACGAGAACTTTTAATGCCATCTTTGTTTTCCTATATTGTAAGAGTAACAACTCCATTCAAAAAAAAAAAACTGTCATTCTTTCAGAACGAACAGACTGCTTCTTGAGCTGAAGTTCTTACATTTTATCAGATTGTGGGTGCGACGGAGCAAAAGTAGGGCATCGCTTATAGCAAGCGCACCTATTCAGGTTATGACTACAGTTGTTTTATGCCAAAAATTTGAGTCGAACACAAGTCGCCTTATCATTAATTCTTTGTGGCTAGCTTTATGGAACCCCGATTTTCTGACGCTTTAAGTGAAAAAATCGTCATCAAGGCCCATGAACTTGGATTTGAATTGGTGGGTATCATCCCTGCTGGTCCGAGTCAAACGATTGATTTTTATAAACAATGGTTAAAAAATGAATATCATGGAAAAATGCAATACTTACAGCAGCACCTGGATCATAAAAAAGATCCCGGAACGCTTCTTGCTGAAGTGCGCTCAATGGTCGTATTAGGGATGAACTATCAAACAATCCTGCTGCCTGATTCTTTGAAGCAAGAACCTTCCCAAGGTAGAGTGAGTCACTATGCCTGGGGAGAGGATTATCATGAAATCATCAGGTCAAAACTGCAAGCGCTCCAAAACCACATCGCATCCCAACAAAGTGACACCGTCCAAATCAGAACCTATGTCGATACAGGTCCCCTCCTGGAACGCGAATACGCACAATTGGCAGGATTGGGGTGGCGGGGAAAAAATTCAAACTTAATTCATGGAAAAAAAGGTTCCTATTTTTTTTTGGCGGAAATGCTGTTATCGATCCCCCTAAAACCTGTAATTTTGTCCCCTTCCGGAAGTTGTGGAACCTGCACCCGATGTATTGAGGCTTGCCCGACACAAGCTATTGTTGAAGCGTACACTCTTGATTCACGACGCTGCCTTTCCTACTTAACTATCGAATTGAAGGAGAGTATTCCTTTGGAGCTCCGCCCACTCATGGGAAATCACATTTTCGGTTGTGATCGCTGTCAAGAAGTTTGCCCTTGGAACAGGGTGGCAGAAAAAAGCATGGAACCTGGCTTCCAGCCCCGATCCGGAAATGTCATGCCTGATTTGAAAGCTTTAATGTTTTTAACACCTGAAGCGTTTAGCCAGCGATTCAAAGGAAGTCCCATCAAACGAGCAAAACGACGTGGATTATTAAGAAATGTCGCTGTTGCTTTAGGAAATTGGGGAAGCCTTGAGGCCTTGCCCGCATTAAAGCATGGTTTGAACGATCCAGAAAACCTGATTCGGACACATTCCGCCTGGGCGCTTGGAAAAACAGGATCCAGGCAGGCACAACAACTGTTGCTCAAGCGTTTAGAACAAGAGCCAAACGCAGAGGTCCAGCAAGAAATTATAAAAGCGTTAAAAGAGTTAGCATAGCTCGGTAAATTTTTGAAAGATAAGAAACATCAGAAATCAGTCTATTCTCTTTACAGTGCCTTCTTAATAAGTTATTTATTGAAGCAAATGTGGCCCTTTCACATTCCAGTTGACACTGGTAACTGGTCGCTGTCGCGAAATGTTGAATATTGAATTTTGGGCTACCCACATAAAGCGGGACAAGGTCGGTAGGTTGGGTAGAGGAACGAAACCCAACAAGCCTTGGAGTTACGAGAGGTTGTTGGGTTTCGCTAACGCTCTACCCAACCTACGTTGTCCCGCCTTAAGTGAGTAGCCGAATTTTGAATGGTTAATTAAAAAATGACTACTGATTTCATAGAGTAAAAATTCAACATTTCGCGACAGCGACTAACTACAACAAAATAGTGATTGCCCACGAAAGTTTAGGTTTTTGCTCCCTTAAACATTTTTGAAGGACACCAGCACAGGCTATAAAACTTAAGGTTAACATGACTTCTGAATTAGCAAACGTCCCTCTTCATGAAGAGATAATGTTTTTCCGTCCGATGCTTGAGTCAACGCGGGAACTGCTTGACTTGTGTGTTCAACGGAGAGGCATACGCATCAAACCCAATTTGTATTGTTTTTACGTCCCGGTGAAGGGGCAACGCAGACCTTTGCTGGAAGTTTATCTGGTTCCTGACGAATGGGAATCCCTTCGGCATTATTTCATGGGAAAGGCGCCCCTACTGTTTTTTTTCGAACCTCGGATGGAAGGTCTGGTAAACAAAGATGCCACCTTCTGGATCTTTTCAAAATTTACTCACCTGAAAGACCTATGTTTTCGAGAACGGCTTAAACTCAACGAAATGACACCTCAAGCGGTTAAAAAACTCCCCTATCAAAATGTTGAACTTCACTTTCAAAAGCAGATAGGAGAGATGCTTCACGACGAGAGCAAACTGTTTTCCACCAGGGCACAAGAGTGTGAAAAAATATTGAAGCTGGCCCAATGTTATCTGCCTAAAATCCAAGCTGCCGAGATTCAGCAGTTAGCCCGGATTTTATTAAAAATCGGTCTTCATCATGAAATTGAAGAGATCATCCGAATTCTCAAGGATAATGTCATGGTGGACCAAACGAAGCTCAAAAAGCGCATGAGAGCCGTACATACCTTGAGTATGAAATATTATTTTTTTCGTGCGGCTGATGAAGAAAAACAAAAACTCGATTCGCTGGTAGGCAGAGACAAGGGGGGCCAGTTGAAGGCGTTGCAATACATTGAAGGTAAGGTTTCCCGCTCATTCAGCATCAATCACACCAAAGATCAGTTAGAAAAATTACAAAAAGAAATTGAGACACACACCCCTCCTCCAGACCCCGGTCCTGTGGAAGCCATTGTTGAATAAACGTCATGTTACCGTGATTTCTATGGATTCTCTATCGGTATTGCCTGATTTTCCAGTGAGTGTGGAGCCCGTGGAGGCGTCGGTGGAGACAATAACGGTCACAACATAGACGCCTGCAGTCTCAAAAGTAAGGGAACAATAAGGTTTCCCGTTGCATGAGCTGAGATTCTTTCCGTTCAGACTCCAACGGATGGAGTCATATTCTGAGGCCGACGCGTTAAAAACAGCCTGATCGCCAACATGTACCGTTTTTGACGGACTGACACTCATTTCCGCAACCGCTTCTTTTTGACAACTGGGATCCGAACTGGAACACGTATCCCCGCTACAGCCTCCAAGCGTTATGAGGGGCGTCAATCCCATCATCAAAATCACAACCATCCGTCCCATCGCACCTCCGATCATTCCACAGTCACTGTTAATGACGAAATATCTTCTGAATCGAGATTATACCCATTACTTTCAACGGCGATGACGATTTTGAACACATACTCTCCCGGTGTATCCATCAGTTTGACACAAATAGGCTGATCTGCACAGGTGGAAAGAAGCGACTGATTCTGAAACCAGTCGATGGTATCATAAGTCGAGTCCTCCGCGCTTAAGATCACTTGTGTTCCAACACTCACTGTCGGCCCCGGAGATACCGTAAGTTTTGCTTCGGCAGAACGAGTGCAAAGGAGGTTATATGAAGGACACGCATCCGTTTCGGTGGAAGAACAGGAGGAAAGCCCCAAGAGGAGACTTCCAGCAACGATCAGATTTCTTAAAATCAATAGGAATGAAGATTTCATAAAAACTCTTTCATTCACCCTCATAAATCAGGCGAATTGAGCGGCAATTGAAGAAATTCTTTTTGCCGATAAGGTTTTTCCTAAGGCGTTAAATTGCCATGTTTTCCCTTGACGCACAAGTTCTCCCGCCAGCATGGAAACGCTCTCTTGATCCGTTTCCGAAGTAATAAACTGGTAGTTCACCAATTTCGTATTTTTACCATCAAGCAGCTCAATAAACGCGGTATCCAGCATCCCAAAGTTCTGCTGTCGTTCGGTAGCCTTATTGATGACAATCGCCAATATTATTTTTTTGTAGTTTTCCGGAAGTTTGATCAGATCCGCGATAATCGCTTCATCATGCCCTTTCCCTTTGCCATCAACACTGTCTCCCGTATGGTAAACATTTCCAGTATAAGAATGCAGATTACCAAAATAGATCACGTCATCTTCCTGCTCGAGCTTGTTCTTTTGATTCAATAAAATCGCAGCCGCATCAAGATCACATTCTCCCTCCCCTTTAAGCAGATTCTTCAAAAAGCCGCCTTGCTTATGAGCTTTCCAGCCAAAACCTATGGTAACTTTAGAGAGATCCTGTTCCTTTGGGTTCAACTCAAAGCGCTCTCCTGTTTTGATCATCAGGGACATCATTACCCCACGTTTTAAAGTTTAAATATTTGGAAGTGAATTCATAGTTGGACTTATGAATTGAGAGCCAATCCCACTGCATTATGAAAAGCACAGGTCTGCTCAGCCAAGGAAATGCAAAGAACGTGCTTTTGCATCAGTATTTTGAAAACCTTAACCAAAAGTCTTTTAAGGCATTTTGATAGCGTTTTCCAATATCAACAAAAACTCCTCATCTGATTACCCATTCTTTGGAAATAGGATAGTAAAACTTGAGCCTTCGTTCAAGACGCTTTTTACGGAAATGTGACCCCTGTGATGTTCGACAATTCCATGAACCACAGACAATCCCATACCTGTGCCTTGTCCTACGGGTTTTGTGGTAAAAAAAGGATTGAAAATATGGTCTAATTGATCCTCAGCTATTCCGCATCCCGTGTCCGTGACGGTCAATTCAAAATAATCGCCTTCTTCCATCTCAGGAGAAGATAATTCGTTTCGATTTAGTTTAATTACATTCAAACCTATCGTTAAATCCCCGCCAGAATCTTTCATCGCATAACAGGCATTGGCGCAAAGATTGGTTAATAACTGACTAATTTGAGATGGAACCGCCATAATAGAACCTTCCATAATCTGGCTCTCATATTCAAGTCTTACATTCGGTTCCAACGTCACAGAGATGTAATCTATTGCGTCTTTAATGACCTCGATTATAGGACAGGCATGTAGCTTTGCTTGGCCGTAACGACTGAACGCAAGAATTTGAGCGGTGAGTTTCTGGGCACGCCGTGCCATGTGAATAATTCTGCGGAGACTATCATGAGCGGTTGTCATTTCTTTAGGAGTGTCTTCTGTTAACAGTTGGGCATAGCCCAGAATTGAAAAAAGCATATTATTATACTCATGCGCGATGCCTCCTGACAGTGTTCGAATCGCTTCCATTTTTTCAGACTGCCTTAAATATTTTTCCAGTCGCTTCCGTTTGATGATTTCATCTTCCAACTGACGAATATATCCCTGTGTGGCCATGGCAGATTTAATACGGGACCGAAGAATAATCTCGTCAATGGGTTTGTTAATGAAGTCAATCGCTCCAAACTCAAAACATTCCTGTAACAAGATACTATCGGATTCACCAGTCAGAATAATCACAGGAATGGCTTGAAACTTTGGGGCTTCCTTCAATTGTTTCAGAATCGTAATCCCTCCAATTTCCGGCATATTGAGATCGAGCAGGATCAAATCAAAGGCATCGTCCTCCAAGCGCTGGAAGACATATTTAGGATGCGTGATGAAACCGTATTCATAGCCATATTGCTGAAGTAAGGCTCTTAAATGTTGAAACACTTGAGGATCATCATCGACTATCAGAATTTTTCCCATCGGTTATCTCTTCTATAAAGTTTCTGAGATTTGTTTCATCCGAAGCAAATGCCAGCTGCATGAGTTTTTCAATCAATGGCGTGTATTTTGATTGATAGGGTGCACATAACGATTGCATTTCTTCCAAAGTCTCCAGAATTTTTTCCGGATAATAGATGGGAATAGTAAAAATATATTCCAGCTTTTCTAACAAGTCTTGTTCCACTGAATCAGGAAGAGGATCTTTGACTGAGATTTCAGCAGGTGCCGCATGTGCCTCGCGACGCAAGTATCGAGTCAATACCTGGATTAATTCGTTGAATTCAATGGGCTTATTTAAAAAATCGTTGACCCCTTCAAATTTGTCTTGGTCGTAAAAAATATCCGCGGATAACAACACAATCGGAATCTCTGAAAATTCTGGAATCTGACGAAGATTTTTGATCGCTTGAGCTCCATCCATTTCCGGCATGTGCAAGTCCATTAAGATAAGATCCGGAATTTGCTGCCTGGTATGTAAGGTTTTGACCATATTAATGGCTTCAATCCCATTATTTGCGAGATGGATCTCTAGCTTAAGTTCTTTGAATAGCGTTTTAATCACTTCCTGATTCAGCGCATGGTCTTCAACAACCAAAATCACATTTTCAGGACTAAATGCTATTTTTTCAAACTTTACTTGTTCTTCCGCCAAATTTTGATGTACAGCAGAGATCAGAGGAATTTTGACGGTAAACGTTGATCCTTGACCTTGGAGACTTTCCACATGGATTGTACCGCCGAGAAGGGCTATGATCTGCTTTGTTATCGCCAATCCCAATCCCGTTCCGCCATATTTTCGTGTTATTGTATTGTCCGCTTGTTCGAATGCTTCAAAAATGGCTTCCAAGCGATTTTCTGGAATTCCAATCCCCTTATCAATT
The DNA here is from genome assembly GCA_051382335.1 of Deltaproteobacteria bacterium TL4. Taxonomy (GTDB): domain Bacteria; phylum SAR324; class SAR324; order SAR324; family NAC60-12; genus JBBCAX01. Next base: position 42,218 of record JBBCAX010000010.1, on the reverse strand, counting down.
ATTTGAAACACCAGCAGGTTATTTTCCAATAGGGTATTGAACTGTATTTCCTTACCTGTGGGTGTAAATTTAATGGCGTTATTCAGCAAATTAATTAAAAACTGATTGATTTTGGTCCGGTCAGAATGGATGATTGTGGGAACTTGAGGTTCAAGCTTATAGTTTAACGTAATTCCTTTTTGAGCGGCTTGTGCTTTGTGAATTTGAAATAGGCTTTGTATCATGATTTTTAGATTCAGATCCTCGTAATGAAGAGACATCTTACCCGCTTCAATTTTGGAAAGATCCAAAACGTTATTGATTAACTCGGAAAGATTCTGAGTGCTGATGTGGATATTTTTAAGGTACTGCAGCATGTCTGGAGGTAATGCCATGGATTGGGTATGATTCATTATGATTTGACTGAAGCCGCTAATGGCATTCAAGGGGGTGCGGATTTCATGACTGACATTGGCAAGGAAATAAGTTTTTGACTGGTTGGCAAACTCAGCTTTTTCTTTGGCATACTTTAACTCTCTGTTGGCCGAATACAGATTATCAACCATTTTATTGAAGGCTTTAGAGAGGATACCAATTTCATCTTGGGATTGATACGGTACTTTGTGGGTAAAATCTCCTTTTCCTATCTTTTGGGCCGATTGAGCGATTTGAAGGATAGGATTTCCAATCTTTCTGCCAATAACAATTGAAATCACAGTCAATGTGACCAGACTGATCAAAAGTTGGAACAATATCAGTTGATATTGCTGTCTGATCAAATCAAAGATCCTCTCAGGATCTTGATAAAAACTCAAATACCATTTCAATTGAGGCATATCACGATAACGGTTGAAAAACGTATAGACTGTAAATGAGAGAACATCATGCTCTGTATTCTCGATCAAGTATCCTTCTTGACCTTCTACCGCCTTCCTTGCGGACAACACCCCTTCTTCAATCAGGTTACCCCCAAACCTATCTTTGTTATAACCGGAAATGGCAAGCCCTGTTTGATCAAATAACATGAAATGATTTGCGATATTATGGTTCATCAATCCTGAAATCATGTTGGTTACGATCTCCCAACTCAAACCAACGATCAAAACACCAAGCACACGAGTGGCAGAATTTTCCTCAAATATAGGTTCATAAACGTACAATTCATGTTTCATCGTAATTTCGTTAAATACGATCTGATCGGAAAACGTTTCCTCTCCTGTCAAGGCTTTTCCCAAGGAACCAAGATCCAACTTAGAACTCTTCAGCCTATTTAAAGGAAAGGTTGTTACGAGTTCTCCACGAGAAGTAATGTATGAGGCAAAGGTATATTCCTGATGCTTCTTCAACCAGTCCTCGCTAAATGAGATAATCGCTGATCGGTCATGATTAGAAATCAATGTGCGGAAATCTTTGTCTTTAGCCCATAGTCGAATGTTTTCTAACTTGCCATAAATAAAGACATTGACGCTTGCTCTAAATAAATGGAGCGTTTCTAAGGTACTTTCAGCTACTTGACGGGAAAGCACTCTTTGAATTTGCTGAGTCTCAATGAGACCAAAAATTACAAGGGGAATGCTTGAAATCAAAAGCAGATATAAGATCAGTTTGTTTCTTATGCTCATAACAGAGGTTTTGTGGAAATGGTTTGGATGGAGGAAAATCAAACTCAAACTTCATAAGTTAAATTATGGATCAACATACTATCGTGTTTATCAAAATACCTCAATGAAATTAGCATTATTTTTTCACTCAGATGTACTTTCGAGGTAACGAACCGCAATTCTATAATCATTCAATAGGGGTGTGTCCTGTTTTTGATGTTGTTGAGTAGGAACGGTAATCCAGGCTTTGAAGTAACACAAAACCTGACGCGATGGAAGTATGAACAAAAGTGTTGTACTTCTTTCTAAAATCTCATAATAAAAATTCAGGCTCCCCCCAAAAAGATAGATAATTGATGCCATACCACCCCTTTCAGACGGATAAGAATGGAGAACTCTATGGATGTACAAAGATTAATGGATAACCTTCCGACGACGATCAACAACACCCGCTTATTTTTAGGGAAACTGCCTTCCATTATTGAGGCGCTTCTGGATGTCAAGATCACCGATAAAACCATCACGAAATCGATTGGGACTTACATTGAGCGCAATGCCAGTCGGTATCCCTCACAAACAGCGATTCTTTTTGAAGAGAAACGATATACGCATGGTGAATACAATGAATGGGTCAATCGTTATGCCAATTATTTCATTGAGCAAGGGTTGAAGAAAGGGGATTCTGTTGCCGTTTTAATCGAAAATCGTCCTGAGATACTGGTTTGTGTGGGAGCACTAGCCAAAATTGGTGCCATTGCCGCCTTGATTAACTATAATCAGCGTCAAAGAGCGTTGGTTCATAGTTTCAAGTTAAGTCATCCGAAGATGTTTATTATTGGAGAAGAACTGGTTGACGCTTTTGAAGAGATTAAACCCGAATTGAACCTGACCCCCAAACAACCTGTCTTTTTTATTCCGGATCATGGTGAAAAGGACGCCCCCAAAGGATACAAGGATCTCGAAAAAATCTCAAAGGAAAGCCCTACGAGCAATCCTTCCACAACAAAAAATGTGATGCTTAAAGATCCTTGTTTTTATGTTTATACCTCAGGAACCACAGGCTTACCTAAAGCCTCGATCATGACAAACTTTCGGTGGATAAAAGCCGCTGCCGCGTTTGGCATGGTTTGTTTGGATCTCAAGCCCACAGATATTCTTTACGCTCCCTTGCCACTCTATCACAATACCGCTTTAACCGTTGCCTGGTCCGGACTTGCCGCAAGAGGAGCCGCGATCGCGATGAGACGTAAATTCAGCGCAAGTCAGTTTTGGGACGATACGCGTAAATTTAATGCCAACATTTTTTGCTATATCGGCGAATTGTGCCGCTATCTCATCAATCAACCGGTGAAACTTGACGATGCCAATAATCCCATCAGCAAAATGATTGGCAATGGCTTACGTCCTGATATTTGGAAAAAGTTCAAACAACGTTTTGGCATCACCGAAGTCTATGAGCTTTATGGCGCAAGTGAAGGGAATATTCTATTTATTAATTTACTTAACCTGGATTGCACCGTGGGACTCTGTCCCGCACCTTATGCCCTTGTCAAATATGATATTGACGCCGATGAACCTATCAAGGATTCCAAGGGACATCTGATCAAGGTTGCCAAAGGAGAAGTCGGGTTGCTCTTGGGTGAAGTCAGTGAAAAATTTGCGTTTGATGGCTACACCGATCCCGCAGCCAGTGAGAAAAAACTTTTAAGAAACGTCTTCAGACCTGGAGATATATGGTTCAACTCAGGGGATTTACTCAAGGATCAAGGATTTTTTCATGCACAATTTGTGGACCGTGTCGGCGATACCTTCCGCTGGAAGTCTGAAAACGTATCCACCACAGAAGTGGATGAAGTTTGTAATCTTTTTGAAGCCGTAGAGGCCTCCACCATTTATGGGGTTGAAATTCCTGGTGCCAATGGAAGAGCTGGAATGGCAGCGTTGGTCCTTAAAGTTCCGTTTGATGAATTTGACTTTGGCAAATTTGAAAACCTGCTTCACAAAGAACTGCCTCCTTATGCGGTTCCTGTCTTCTTGAGATTTCAAAAAGAACTTGAAATCACAGGTACTTTTAAACATCGAAAAGTCGACTTGAAAAAAGAAGGGTATGATGTCACGACCCTCAAAGATAAGGTCTATGTCATGCTTCCTCAAACGAAGAACTATGTCCCTCTGACTCCAGCACGCTACAAGGAGATTCTGGCTGGAACCTATAGATTTTAAGTCACAACTCAGGTATCGATGATCATCCTCCACTTTTGCCGGTGGGCTACAGAGAGCATGAAATAAAATGAGTAAAATCGAATCTTCTCCGGTTCATATCAGAGACTCAATTGCTACGTATCTCTTGAAAATTGTGTTTTCCCTCTATCTCCTGATCGCCATCGCGGTCACGCTGATACACATGGTGGCTGAATATTACAATGAGAAAGAACAGGTAGTTCAGGAGCTTCGCCTCTTTCAAAATACCTTTGAAGGAGGTCTGGCTCAGGCGATGTGGGATCTGAATACCCAACAAATCAATTTCACCCTGGAAGGCGTGTTGAAAATACCCGTTATTGTGGGTATTAAGATTGAGATCCCAAGTGGTGGGATCTTTGGAGTAGGATCGATTCTCAATCAACAAGGAAACGCAACAACCATCACCCTTGAAGGAGATCAGGTTTCGACGAAGGAGACAGGCGCTTTTTCAAGGTTGTTTGGACATGAATTTGTGATCAAATACAAGGGCTCTGGCTCAAAAACCGCGAATAACCTTGGGATAGCTACGATTTACTCCAGTTCAGGGATTGTATTGAAAAAGGTTCAATATGGTTTTGTTTTCATCCTGATCAATTCCGTCATAAAAACGATGGCCTTGTGGATTATTTTTTTGTGGGTCGGACGTGTTGTCTTAAGTCGTCCGCTTGCGCGGTTGGCCTCGGCGGCAGAACAACTCACTCTGGATAATCTGCAACAGTTTACCTTTGATGTCAAAACACAGGGACGTCATGAACTGAAAATTCTGGAAAACGCGTTCAGTACCATGGCAAAAAAACTTCACGTTTCTGTGACTGAGAACAAAGCCGTTGAAGATCAGCTAAGACGCAGTGAAGAAAAATACCGCTACCTCTTTGAAACTTCGATGGACGCTATAATGATCCTCCACCCTGATGAACGGTACCTTAAGGGGAACCCTGCAACCATCAAACTTTTTGGCTGCATGGATGAGGCGCAATTTACGGCTTTAAATCCTGTTGATTTATCTCCCGACTATCAACCTGAGGGAATTCGCTCTTCAGAAAAGTTCTTACAGATGAAGAAGATCGCCATGGAGAAGGGCTCTCACTTCTTCGAGTGGCGGCACCAGCGAATGAATGGTGAAGCCTTTTATGCCACGGTTCTGTTGACCCGGTTGAAATTGGGAAACGAGACCCTTTTTCAAGCGACGGTTCGTGATATTACGGAGAGTAAAGAAGCAGAGCAAACCTTGAAAAGACACAGCAATCACCTTGAAGAGCTGGTGATTGAACGTACTCAACATTTAGAAAAACAAGCCTTGGAGTTGTCCAAAGCAAAGGAAGCCGCAGAAAATGCCAACCAAACAAAGAGTTTGTTTCTGGCAAACATGTCTCACGAAATTCGCACACCCATGAACGCTATTCTGGGTTTAACGGAAATCCTAAAATCTAAAATCCAGGAACCTCAGCTCATTCACTATCTTGATTCTGTTCACCCCAGTGGAAATACTTTGCTCTGTTTGATCAATGATATCCTGGATCTTTCCAAAGTTGAAGCGGGTAAGTTAACGTTGGAATATACCCAAGTGTCTCCCCACCAGTTATTCCACGAAATGAAAACCATTTTTGGTCAAAGTATAGAGGCCAAAGGCTTGACGTTGAACATTGACATCCCGAAAAACTTCCCTTATGCACTGCTGTTGGACGAAACCCGCTTACGTCAGATTCTCCTCAATCTGATTGGAAACGCGATTAAATTCACGCATCAGGGTACGATCACATTAGCCGCAGATTATCATTATATCTATGATAGTCACCAGAGTACTCTGGATTTTATTTTTTCCGTCAAAGATACAGGCATAGGCCTTGAAAAAGACCAGCTCAAATCCATCTTTGGCGTTTTTACCCAAGCAAAAAATCAAAAGGTTTCCCAGTATGGAGGCACAGGACTAGGCCTGGCAATTTCCAAACGTTTGATTGAAATGATGAATGGCGAAATCAGTGTCAACAGTGAAATTGGAAAAGGCACAACCTTCAATATTATGCTCAGAAATGTAGAGGTCTCCTCCGTAAGGACCTTGAACGCCAATCAGCATAAAGCCATTGACCCTGATTCAATATGCTTTGAAAAAAGTACCATTTTGATTGCTGATGATGTTGAAGTGAACCGAATGGTTTTATTGGGATATTTGGAAAATTACAACTTTAACCTGTTGGAAGCAGAAACAGGTAAAGAAGTCATTGAACAAGTTAAAATCCATCATCCACAGTTGATTTTGCTGGATATTCGAATGCCTGAAATGGATGGTTATGAGGTAGCGTCCCTGCTTAAAAACGATGAGAAATTTAAACATATTCCCTTGATTGCCGTGACTGCGGCTGCGATGAAAGAAGATGAAGTAAGAATACGCTCGTACTGTGATTCCTATTTGAGTAAACCGGTCAGTAGTGCGGATCTCATTTCAGAAATGATGAAATTTCTGCCTTACACGATTGCGGAAGCAGAACCTTCAATCAATGATCTGGACTCTCAGCGGGAAATACGATAGGGTGCTTGAGTTCTTAGAGAAGAGTTAAGCAATGATTTTACTCAGTTTATTAAAATCAAATCTCCCACTGACCAGTTATTATTAAGATTCAGGATATAGAGTTCAGGAGTTAACATGACAAAATCCGCCCATGTACTGGTCGATAAAGAGAACCATCCCACCAAAGACAGCCCATGGATTTTCAGAACCTATGCCGGGCATACCAATGTGAAAGCCTCCAATGAGCTTTACCGCGGAAATTTGGCCAAAGGACAGACTGGCTTAAGCATTGCGTTTGATCTGCCAACTCAATGTGGTTACAGTTCCGACCACCCCCTCGCGCGTCCTGAAATTGGTAAGGTTGGAGTCCCCATCAATACGTTGGACGATATGAAGATTTTGTTTGATCAGATTCCTTTGGATCAAATGAACACTTCCTTGACCATCAATGGAACCTCCATGTGGTTACTGGCGCTTTATGTGGCCTTGGCCGAAGAACAGGGAATGGTCCCAACCACCTTAAAAGGAACCACTCAAAATGATTTAATGAAAGAATTTTTGGCACGGGGAACCTATGTTTTTCCTCCTGAGGCTTCCATTCGTTTGACCGTTGACATGTATGAATATTGCCTGGATCACATCCCAAACTGGAATCCTTCCAATATTTGCTCTTACCATTTACAAGAGGCAGGAGCCACCCCGGTTCAGGAACTGGCCTTTGCGCTGTGCAACGCCATAACCATTCTGGACGCGATTCAAAAACGCGGATGTTTTGGAAAAGAGGATTTTGAACGCTGCGTCGGACGAATGTCCTTCTTTGTGAATTCAGGGATGCGTTTTATTGAAGAAATGTGTAAAATGCGGGCGTTCACCGAGTTGTGGGATGAAATTTGCCAGGAACGTTATCAAGTTGAAAATCCGAAATATCGGCTTTTTCGCTATGGTGTTCAGGTGAATTCTCTCGGATTATCGGAAGAACAGCCCGAAAACAATGCCTGGCGAATCATTCTGGAATCCCTTGGCGTGACTTTAAGCAGAAATGCCCGCTGTCGCGCATTACAATTACCGACCTGGAATGAAGCACTTTCCTTGCCCCGCCCTTGGGATCAACAATGGTCTTTGCGTTTACAGCAAATTATGGCCTACGAAACAGACCTTTTGGAATACCCTGATATTTTTGACGGCTCCCCTGTTATTGCCTCAAAAGTCCTTCAATTGAAGAAAGATGCTCGCAAGGAAATTGATAAAATCCAGGAGATGGGCGGAGGTATTGAAGCCGTTAAATCCGGTTATATGAAATCCCAACTGGTGGCCTCTCAATCGACTCGGATCTCAAAAATCAATAATGGAGAATTGATTGTCGTTGGACGTAATATGTGGACTGAGGCAATCCCCTCGCCTTTACTGGAGGGACAAGACGGAGGAGTGTTTAAAGTCGACCTTGAGGCTGCGAGCCAGACGCTTGCCGCCCTGGAAAATACAAAACGCCAACGGGATGAAAAACGAGTTAAAGCGTGTTTGCTACGTTTGAAGGAGGATGCCCAAAAGGGAGTTAATTTGATGGAAGCCTCGATTGAATGTGCTAAAGCGCGAGTCTCTACAGGAGAATGGTCTGACGCACTCCGTAACGTTTTTGGGGAATTTCGGCCTCCCACAGGAGTAGAAGGGCAATCCTTACAAATTGAAAATGAAGGGACAGAAAAAGTACGTCGAAAGGTCGAACAATTCATTCAGGCTTATGGACATCGCCCCCGGATTGTAGTGGGCAAACCCGGCTTGGATGGTCATTCCAACGGTGCGGAAATGATTGCGGTTGCCGCTCGTCATTGTGGCTTTGATGTTATTTATTTTGGTATCCGCCTGAGCGTCTCAGAAATAGTTCAATCCGCCGTTGAAGAAAATGTGGACGTGATTGGCATTTCACTGCTTTCAGGGTCTCATAACGAAATTGTTAGTCAACTGATGGAAGATTTGGACAGTTATGGAGCCAAAGAGGCCATTCCTGTAATCCTGGGAGGGATTATTCCAAACCACGATTTCGAATCGTTGTTGGAAAAAGGAATTAAAAAAATCTTTACACCTAAGGATTTTGATTTAATGGAAGTTATGGAGGGGATCATGGATGTCGTCCTCTCCAGCAACAATGAGTCGAAGGACAGTGTCTAAATCAAGCGGTTATGATGACAACCAGAGAGCAACTCTCACCTCAACTCGAAGCGTTATTGGAAAAAAGCCGATTGCTGGAAAAGTGGCCTTTGGCTCGTTTGATTTCCATCTTTGAAGGGACGCATTCCCAACAACGAAAAGAACGGCATCAGATTGTGCGTTATTTAGATCAGTACCGCTCGCTTTTTCCTAAAACGGCGTATATTGTGGGCTTCACTGGTTCTCCAGGCTCAGGAAAATCCAGTTTGATTGGAGAGCTTTGCCTTCATTTGTTAAAATCCTATTCGGAATTCTCTGTTGCGGTGATCGCGGTAGATCCGTCCAGTCACCTGTCAGGAGGATCCCTCTTGGGTGACCGGACTCGAGTCAACTTTCCAATCCAGGAAAAACGCATGTTTTTTCGTTCCCAAGCTTCTAATCTGGAGTTAGGAGGGGTCAGTCGGCAAACCTTTCAGGTGACTCGGTTATTGCGTTTCTTTTTTGATTTTATTTTCATTGAAACGGTTGGAATCGGGCAAAGTGAAATTGAAATCCAAAAAGTCAGTGACCATACATGTTTAGTACTTCAACCCTTGACTGGAGATCAAATCCAGTTTATGAAATGCGGCATTATGGAAATTCCTGATACGTTCATTATCAACAAATGTGACGAAGAAGCTCTGGCAAAAAAAAGTTACCATTTGCTTGAGTCCAGTTTGAAGAATGCCAAAATTTCCGTAAAGACTTCGAATATTCAGGATCCTATCTTTTTAACCAGTGCCACCAAACAACGTGGCATTGATCCACTTGTCCGTTATCTGATTCAGTTGGCCGAAACAGAAAAAACGGCAGTGACTCAACAAAGGAAGGAGACCTTTTATCTGGAAAAGTGGGTCCGGGATGAGTTTGGTCGCTGGGGTATGTCTTTATACCACAAGATGCGTCAGGAAAAGCCTCAGGCCTTTGAAGTCATCACTTATGAAGATCAAGAAGAATTGGTAAAAACCTATATTGAACAACAAATCAAAACACCATTGTAAAAAGGAGGCATATGTCAGATTCGGATTACACTCCTTCTCTTTCAGAGTGGAAGAAGTTGGCTAGCAAAGAGCTGGGCGGAAAAGAACTTTCGAGTCTTCACTGGAAAACAGCGGAAGGCATTGAAGTAAAGCCGCTCTATACGATGGAAGACTTGGAACACTTAGAAGCGATCAACACCTTACCCGGGATTTTCCCCTTCACGCGAGGTCCTCAAGCAACCATGTATACGGTACGTCCTTGGACTATTCGGCAATATGCGGGATTTTCGACCGCGGAGGAATCCAACGCCTTTTATAGAAAAAATCTGGCCGCCGGACAACAAGGCATCAGTGTCGCCTTTGATCTGCCCACGCACAGGGGTTACGATTCTGATCATGCCAGAGTCATCGGAGATGTCGGAAAAGCCGGAGTTGCGATTGACTCCGTGGAAGATATGAAAATTCTGTTTGATCAGATCCCTCTGGATCATACCTCTGTTTCCATGACAATGAATGGAGCGGTACTGCCTTGTCTCGCAGGATACATTGTTGCGGCAGAAGAACAGGGTATTTCTCAGGAAAAACTATCTGGAACCATTCAGAATGATATTTTGAAAGAGTTCATGGTGAGGAATACTTATATCTATCCTCCAGAACACTCAATGAGAATCATTGCGGATATTTTTGAATACACCAGTCAGAAGATGCCCAAATACAACTCCATCAGTATTAGTGGATACCACATGCAGGAAGCGGGCGCAAATGCGGTGCAGGAATTAGGGTTTACCCTTGCTGATGGTTTGGAATATGCTCGTTTGGGAATCACCAAAGGCTTGAAAATTGATAATTTTGCACCAAGATTGTCCTTCTTTTTTGGTGTTGGAATGAACTTTTACATAGAAATCGCCAAACTGAGAGCGGCTCGTTTTTTATGGGCCGAGTTGATCAAAGGATTCAATCCTCAAGACTCCAAGTCCATGAAACTCCGCACCCACTGTCAGACTTCCGGTTGGAGTTTAACAGAACAAGATCCTTACAATAATATCATCCGAACCACGATTGAAGCCCTGGCGGCAACTCTGGGTGGGACTCAGTCTCTCCATACTAACGCTTTTGATGAAGCGCTGGCTTTGCCGACGGATACCTCAGCCCGGGTTGCTCGAAATACCCAGTTGATTCTTCAGGAAGAAGCCGGAATCACCAAAGTAATTGACCCCTTTGGCGGATCCTATTTTATGGAAAGCTTGACCGCATCCATTGTCAAAGAAGTGAGAGCGTTGATGAAAGAAGTGGACGATTTGGGAGGAATGACCAAAGCGGTCGCGTCAGGAATGCCTAAAATGCGTATTGAGGAATCGTCTGCCCGTCGTCAAAGTTTAATTGATCAAGGAAAAGAAGTGATTGTCGGCGTCAATAAATATCGCCTTAAAGAAGAAGATGCCTTTGAAATCCGTGAAGTTGACAATTCTGCTGTCCGTGAAGCACAAATCGCTCGTTTGAAGCAAATCAGGAAAAACAGAAATAACGCTGAGGTTCAAGCGTGTTTGGAGGCTTTGACTCATGCGGCGGAGAAAGGTGATGGCAATTTGTTGGATTTATCGATCAAAGCAACTCGCGCACGAGCGACCGTTGGGGAAATTTCAAAGGCCTTAGAAAAACACTTTGGTCGTTATAATGCTCCCATTCGCTCGATTTCCGGAGTATATGGCCGTCAATTTGATAAAGATTCCGAGTTTGAAAAAATTCGGGTGCAAATTTCAAAATTTTCCACAAAGGCAGGACGGCGACCTCGGATTCTTGTCGCAAAAATGGGGCAGGACGGTCATGACCGAGGCGCTAAAGTGATTGCAACCGCATTTGCGGATCTTGGATTTGACGTAGATATCGGCTCGCTCTTTCAAACTCCTGAAGAAGTCGCCAGTCAGGCCATTGAAAATGATGTCCATGTGATTGGTGTTTCCAGCCAGGCAGCAGGACACAAAACGTTGGTTACTGAATTGATCAAGTCTTTGAAAGCACAAGACGCCGGTGATGATATCATGGTTGTGGTGGGAGGAGTAATTCCGCCTCAAGATTATGAGTTTCTTTATGACAAAGGCGTGACCTGCATTTTTGGACCAGGAACCCCCATTCCCAAAGCAGCGCAAGAAGTGATGAAGGCCATTGAAAAACGATGGACGGCATGAAGAAAGCCGTAGAGGATTATGTTCAAAAAGTGAAGGAAGGCAACCGACGGTTTTTAGCAAAAACAATCACCTTGTTGGAAAGTACCTTACCAGAACATGCCCAGCAAGGTCAGCAGATTTTGGAAGCCTTACTGCCGGAAACAGGGAACGCCATTCGCTTGGGAATTACAGGAGTACCTGGTGTTGGTAAAAGTACTTTCATCGAAGCTTTTGGACTCTATCTTATAGAGCAAGGGTATCAAGTTGCTGTATTGGCCATTGATCCCAGCAGTCCTATTACAGGGGGAAGCATCATGGGTGATAAAACCCGTATGGCCGAACTCTCCCGACACCCCAAAGCCTTCATACGTCCAACCCCCTCAGGGGGGGCGTTAGGAGGAGTTGCCCGCAGCACTCGTGAATCCATGCTGGTTTGCGAAGCTGCGGGTTATGAGGTGATTATTGTCGAAACAGTCGGTGTGGGTCAGTCTGAAACATTGGTCGCGTCAATGGTTGATATGTTTATCGCCTTGATGCTGCCCAATGCCGGAGATGAATTGCAAGGGATTAAAAAAGGCATTTTGGAAATGGCTGATTTAATTCTGATCAACAAAGCGGATGGGGATTATTTGAAAAATGCGCAATTTGCCCAAAAAGAATATCAAAACGCGTTTCATTTACTCCAACCTCGAAAAGTATCCTGGTCTCCCAAAGTTCAGCTTTGCAGCGCATTGCAAAAGACGGGACTGAACGAATTATGGAAGACTATCTCTGCTTATCGTGTCAAAACCCAGATAGCAGGAGAGTGGCAAAAACAGCGTCAACTCCAAGCCTATGATTGGATGTGGGCACTCGTCGAAGACGAATTGAAACAACGTTTTCGTCAACACCCAAAAGTTAAGTCTCTCATCCCTGCTATGGAAAAATCCGTAATTGAAGGACAAAACCTGCCAACTCGCGCCGCAAAAACATTACTTGACGCTTGGTCCAATTAACTGAAGAGGTTGAAGTGAGGCTGTTTTCATTTTCCCAACACCCACATCTCTTCAGTTTTTGCTTGCATGAGACAAGAACTCCCAAGATGATATTCCTCAATGGATGAACGGAAATATGTCCGAACCTTATCACAGAGTCCTCCATAATTTTGACTTTTTTTTAAAAAATACGAAAAAATATAAAAAAAACGAGTTGATAAAATTTACGATTTGATGCACTTTAGGCTAGTAATGGCAGGTATCGTTTCTGTTTTATTACGGCGCCGCACGGAATTTTGTTTTTTTATGCCTGGTGACTCTTAAGCTGAACAAACTTTAAACTGTAATCAAGCAAACATTATCTGAACATTATTTGGAGTCTTATGAACATTTTGACCTTTGTATTGACACAAAGATTGACGTTTTAGCTAAGGTTTGGATGAAGGGATGTTAATTCACAAAAGATAATCAACATTACGAACATCAATTGTTTCAAATTTAGCCAATGATTTTAGTACACTGACATAGTTACAAACATTTACCGAACACTATTACTACTAAATAAAGGAAAAATGTTAGATATAAAAATAAGAAAAGAAGTATTAAGAAATGCTCTTCACAATATCATATCCATCATTGATAAAAGTTCTGTTAAACCTATTCTTTCTAATTTTTTACTTCGGACAATAGGAAGTAAAGAAGATCAAATGGTTGAATTTTCAGCAACGGATTATGAATTGTCAATCATTGAAAAATTTCCGGCAGAAGTTAGAGAAACAGGAAGTATTTGTATCAGCGCGCGAAAAGTCCATGATATCTGTAAGGAGTTTTTGGGTGAGGACATCCATATCAAGTCAACAGAACAATTATGGATTCATTTAACGAGTGGTAAATCTGAGCTAAGGCTGCCTTCCGTTGAAGTGGGTTTATATCCCCAAACCATATTGGAGGAATTACCTGAAAAAGTAGTTTTAAATCCGGAAACTTTGAAAAAATGTATTGATTCAACCTTGTATGCTGCTCAAACAAACGAATCGCGAAGAAATCTGATGGGAGTCTGTTTATCCTTGGATGAGCATAAGGGAACTACCCGATGGTTAGCAACAGATGGTCACAGGTTGGCGCAAGTCATAATACCGGTTAAGGAAATCAATAATGTTGAGGCTAAAGAAGTGATTATTCCAAGAAAGGCTTTAGCTGAAGTAAGAAAGGCCATTGAGTTATTTGATGAAGACATAGAAATCTCGTTTGATGATCGTACGTTGCAGTTCACGGGGGCCAATATTTCATTTAAAACACGTCTTATTGAAGGAAAGTTTCCCAATTGCGATCCGATTATACCCAAAGATAATGAATTGATTGTTACCATGAATAAGGAATATTTCATTAATTCCTTAAGGATTGTCTCTTCAATAAGTAGTGAGAAATTAAAGCCGGTCAAGTTTACTCTAAGAGAAGGTCTTTTAACGCTGGAGAGTGAAAAAGCAGAGTATGGAGAGGTAAGCGATGAGCTTGTTGTGGACTATAAGGGGGTGGATTTTCAGATAGGCTTTAATGCCAGGTATTTATTAGATGCGTTAGCGGTTATTAACGGTGAAAGGATCCAGATAGAGTTAAAAAATCCAATGAGTCCTTGTATCATTAAGGATCCTGAGGATGCTCACTCATTGGCAGTGGTCATGCCATTACGGATTGAATGGTAATACAGCAGATAGAACTCTATAATTATAGGAATTATACTCGCCTTGAAGCTCAGTTTTCGCCCAATATTAATGTCATTATAGGCAATAACGGACAAGGAAAAACCAATCTTGTTGAAGCCTTGTTTTATGTGTGTAATTTGGATTCTTTTAGAACGCATAAAGTGAGTCAACTGATACAAAACAATAATGAATTTGCGGGCATATGCGCAAAGGTGTGTCGGAAGTCCGTTTGTCATTCCATTAAAATAGTGCTTACCCCAAAAGGGAAGCAGGTCCTTGTGGACAATAGTCCGTCTCGCAAGGTTTCAGAGTATGTTCTTTCATTTTTTGCAATTCCCTTCACACCGGATGATGTTCAATTATTCAAAGGACCCCCTCAGGACAGGAGACGATTTTTAGATAGGGTGCTTTCGTTCATTCAGAAAGTGTATTTTCAGGATTTGCAGGAATATTCCAAAGTGTTGGTTCAGAAAAATGCCTTGTTGAAGCAAAAAAAAAATGAACAGATAGGAATTTGGAATCAGCTTTTATCCCAGTATGGTCATAGGATCGTTGAGCAGCGGCTTCGTTTCGTAGAGGAACTGAATAAAAATCTTTCATCTATTTGTCAAAAAATTACGGGTCGTCGCGATAACTTGGAATTGTATTATCACCCCAGTATCGCGGGAGATGAAAAATCGTTTAACAAGTCATTAGAAGAGGTTAAGGAACGGGAACTACGTTATGGTTATTCCCTTTTGGGTCCTCATCGGGATGATTATTATTTAAAGCTAGATAATAAGTTGGATAGGGAGTATTTTTCGCAAGGAGAACTCAGAATTACGAATTTGTCTTTAAAGATGGCAATAAATCAGCTATTGTCCAGCAGGGATGGATTTCATCCTGTTTTAATATTTGATGACATGTTATCAGAGCTGGATGATAACGTCAGCCGATTGTTGTTAAGTTATTGTTCAGGTTTAAAAAATCAAATATTTGTAACCTCCACAGCACTTCCACAGAATATGTATTCCGCAAAAATATTTCATGTATCAGATGCTAAAGTTACCATTAATAAAAGTATTTAAATGATTTGAAGATAAGGACTTTCATGAATCCGATTGAGAAAGATAATAATGTCTATGATGAATCGAAAATCACGGTATTAAAAGGATTGGATGCTGTGAGACTGCGTCCCGGAATGTATATCGGAGGAGTTGATACTGCGGCTTTGCATCATCTGGTTTTTGAGATTGTTGACAATAGTGTTGATGAGGCCTTGGTTGGTTATTGTGATGAAATCAATGTTATCATTCATCATGACGGAAGTGTTTCCGTTAAAGATAATGGACGCGGTATACCTGTCGGCATTCACGAAGGAGAAGGAATATCAGCAGTTGAATTGATCATGACAAAACTTCATGCTGGTGGAAAGTTCGACGGTAGTAATTATAAGGTGTCTGGGGGACTTAATGGAGTAGGTGCGTCAGTTGTCAATGCCTTATCATCAAAGCTTGTGGTCGAGATTGAAAGAGAAGGTTATTTGTGGAGGCAGGAATTTTCGAAAGGAGTCAAAACAACGGAACTTCAAAGGCTGGAAGCCAGTGAAAAAACAGGAACGAAAACTACTTTTTGGCCGGATGCTACCATTTTTGATAATACTGACTTTAGTTTTGAAACGTTATCTCAACGTTTAAGAGAGTTGGCTTTTCTAAATCGAGGGATATTAATCACGATTAGAGATGATCAAGGCGGTAAAGAGCATATATTTAAGTATGACGGTGGGATTGCGCAGTTTATAGAACATTTGAATGAAAATAAGACTGTTTTACATCCAGCACCCATCTATATCTCGGGGACTTATGATGAGGGTTTAGATGTAGAAGTCTCATTTCAGTACAATGATACCTACAATGATAATATTTTTTCATTTGTTAATAATATCAACACAGTGGAAGGTGGAACGCATTTATCCGGATTTAAATCCGCATTGACAAGAACCATCAATAACTACGTTGTTGCCAATAACAGGGCCAATGATTTGAAGGAAAATCTGACAGGGGACGATGTTCGGGAGGGGATTGCCGCGGTTGTGAGTGTGAGAGTGGTGAATCCTCAGTTTGAATCTCAAAAGAAAATTAAATTGACGAATGTTGAGGTTAAAGGAAAAGTTGACTCATTAGTCTCGGAACACCTGACCAATTTTTTCGAAGAAAATCCGGCTATTGCTAAAAAAGTGGTTGATAAATCGGTTGAAGCTCAGAGAGCGAGAATTGCCGCGAAGACAGCACGAGATTTGACACGAAGAAAAAATGTTCTTGAAGTCAGTGCCTTACCAGGAAAGTTGGCTGATTGTCAAGAAAAAGACCCTGCACTGAGTGAGCTTTTTTTAGTTGAGGGTGATTCTGCTGGTGGCTCTGCAAAGCAAGGGCGAGATAGAAAAAATCAGGCTATTTTGCCACTTAAAGGAAAAATATTGAATGTCGAAAAAGCTCGCTTTGATAAGATGCTCGGAAGTGATGAGATTCGAATATTGATTACCGCCTTAGGAACTGGAATAGGAAAAGATGATTTTAATATAGAAAAATTACGGTATCATAAAGTGATTATTATGACCGATGCTGATGTTGATGGGAGTCACATCCTGACCTTGGTATTAACTTTCTTTTATCGTCAAATGCCCGCTATTATCGAAAATGGCTATCTCTATGTGGCTCAACCTCCGCTGTATAAGGTAAAGCGTGGTCGTGAAGAATACTATGTTAGAGATGAAAAAGAGATGTCTAGAAAGTTGATTGAATTGGCAAGTAGTAAATTAAAAATTTCGTTGAGAAGCGGAGAAGAAATAGTCGCTCAAGATCTGTTAGAATTTGTTAATGAAATTCACCAGTATTGTGACCATTATTCGAAATTTAGCTATAATCCTTCAGTTATGGAATTAGTTGATATTATGTTGAAAAATTTTGTAACTCTGACTCAAGAAGGGGCTTCTTACATCTTAAAGGATTTAGATGCTTTAAAACAAAAATTTGATGATTATGCTTCAAAAGTCGAAACTACTGAGCAAGGTGATTTTGTAACCATTAATGTTGATGAAAAGCAGTTTGTCTATTCACACAATGTTTTAGAAAATTTGGATATTTATGATTACAATCATTTGCTCCGCAAATATACGGCGCTGGTCGCGAAGATTGGGGACCAGGAAATAGAGTTGGAAGAGAATAACCTCCAGAAGCATGTCTTTAAATCTTGGTTTGAATTAAGAAGCTTTATCTTGGATTATGGTAAAAAAGGGATATACGTTCAGCGATATAAGGGATTGGGAGAGATGAACCCTGAACAATTGTGGGAGACGACTTTAGATCCTAATGCCAGAACTTTGAAACGAGTACAAATTGAAGATGCGGTTAATTCCGACGCAATGTTCACAATACTAATGGGGGATCATGTAGAACCACGGCGACGATTTATTGAAGAAAATGCGTTGAGAGTAAAAAACCTAGATATTTAATCCGTAAGAATTCATGCCAAATAAAAACACACCTGTATTAGCTATTGTTGGTCGTCCTAATGTTGGTAAATCAACGTTTTACAACCGACTCAAGGGACGTCGTACCGCAATTGTTATAGACCAGCCTGGTGTCACTCGAGACCGAAACTATGGGTATATCAAGTATGGATGCTATGAATTTATTCTGATAGATACGGGAGGTTTCGATTTAGGAAGCAATGAAGCCCTCAAGGTTCATATGCGTAAACAGTCAGAATTGGCTGTGGATGAAGCGGATGTGGTTCTGTTTATGGTTGATGGTCAGCTAGGTTGGAAGCAAGAGGATGAGGAACTGTATCGTTGGTTGGTTAAAAAGGAAAAACCTCTATTTTTACTGGTAAATAAAGTTGATAATCAGAGAATATTTCAAGAAAGCTATGAATTTTATAAACTGGGCGTTGAGAACATCTATCCTATCTCCTGTGAACATAAAACAGGAATAGAGCAATTATTGGAAGACATTTCTGCATGTGTTTCCTTAGAATCGGAAAATGAAAATGAAAATCAGAAACATGAATTTATATCGTTAGCTGTTGTTGGCAAACCAAATGCGGGCAAGTCCTCACTGGTTAATGCTATCCTGGGTGAGGAACGTATGATTGTTGATGCAGCAGCTGGTACAACGCGGGATTCAATTGATAGCCTCTATTCATATCAAGGTCAAAAATATCTGTTAATTGATACAGCAGGAATTCGTAAACGTGGCAAGGTAACCCAAAAAGTAGAAACATACAGTATTGTTTCCGCTCTAAAATCAATTGAAAGGGCAGATATTGTTTTGTTGGTGGTCGATGTTTCTGAGGGAGTAACCGATCAAGTATTGAAAGTGGCCGGATATATAGGTGAAAGAAAAAAGGGAATGATTATCGTTCTTAATAAAGGAGATTTGTTAGAAAGTTCAGGGAAATCGTTCCTGGAAAAAATAAAAAAGGATATCTATGAAGAAATAAAGTTTATCGATTATGCTCCTATAATCATTGTCAGTGCCAAGAGTGGAGAAAATGCGGATCAAGTGATTCGTTTGGTAAAAAAAGTATATGAGCAATATGTACGGCGAATTCAAACCGCTGATTTGAATATGATACTTGATGAAATATTCAGTCATCATCCACCTCCCTCCAGAGCTGGAAGACCTACTAAGATTTATTATGCCACTCAAGTATCAGCGGAGCCTCCAACTTTTGTGTTCAAAATAAATTATCCTGAAAAAATCAATTCTACCTATGAAAGATATGTCATCCATCAGCTAAGATATCATTTTGGATTTCAAGGGACGCCTTTGGAAATAATATGGCGCAAAAAGGGAGAGGAAAACAAAGTAGGTACCAGCGTGAGGCGTAAAAAGAATTAGGTGCTGTATTCAACGGAGACTGCGTTTACCGCATATTCTCCTGCCTTCATTTCTATAACGGATGCAATTTTATACCTTTTATTTTCAAAAACAAAAATATTTTCGGGAACAACATGTTCCGAATCAAATTGTAAGTCTATATATCGGGTATAACCAATCAAACCGTACACTTTTACAATCAATTTATCTTTAGAAGTTGGAATGGAGGCTGCGACTTCATTTGAAAGAATGTTACTAGCTAAAGGAGTTGAGTTAGTTGGCATTTGATTGTCAGAGACATCTTTATCAACCAAGGTAGGTTCGATACTCATAACGACCTTTTTGAATTAAATGGAATAAAATAGCCAAAACTCGTGTAGAATACGGTTCGGGAGATTGATGAGACTTAACAGAATTGCACACCATTTGAAACCTGAATGTAACAATACCAGCGTCGAATGACAAGTTTATTTTCGAAGTTAACAAGATTCAATTTTTGGAAATTGAAGTATTTCCCGAGGATAAGAAGTAATGGGATGTTTTTTTTGGAGTGGGCAAGATATTGAAGGGAAGAAAGTTGAAGGAGGGATAGAGTGCTCCGATGTTAGTGAGGGTAAAAAACAACTCTATAAAAAAAATATATTTAAACTTAAATTTTCAAGAATATCAGAGTTTCAATTGAATGCTCCTTTAAGTGATGAGATGTTGGTTAATTTTTTAAATAATCTTCATCGTTTATTAAAGTCTGGAATGGAATTTTATGATTCTTTAAATTTTATTATTCGTTTTCAGACTAACCATTTTTACAGCTATATTATTAGCATGATACGTCAAGATCTGAGTGAAGGAAAAAGGTTAAGTGAGGCCTTTCAACGTTATCATTGCTTTCCCCCCATTTTCATACAGTTGATTCAAGTTGCTGAAAATACGGACCGTTTGCCTGAAGCAATTCAATATTTACTGGATTATTTTGAAATTAAAAATCGTATGCTGAAGGAAAGGCAGAAAATTCTTAGCTATCCAATGACCGTACTGGGGATCGCTTTTATTTTGTTTTTAGGTTTATTAGTTTATGTAGTTCCTATGTTTAAGAGAATGTTTCTCTCTTTAAAGGGCAATCTCCCTGCCAGTACGAAGGGAATGATTATGTTAAGTGATTCGCTTCGGTTCTATCCTTTTTATTGGGTTGTGGGGGGAATAATTTGTATGTTTGGGGTTTGGTATTTTTATCGACTAAAAGGGGGAACCTGTTTTATTAACTTTTTTCCGGGAGGTAGAAAAATCGTTAAAAGTTCGATGCTTTACACCTATGCCAATTCGTTGAATATGATGTTAAAGTCGGGAGTGCATTTGAGTCATGCTTTAACCTTGGCTGAAACTATTTTTTCCACTAGCATGAAATATCAGATCAAAGAACTGCATGAGCAGATTGCCTCAGGACAACCTTTAGAAGAAACGTATAAAAACATGCCTTTTTTTCCTCCGATCTTTGTACAGTTAGTTGGAATCGGCGAATCTAGTGGATCCCTGTCTGCGGCATTTGAGCGAATAGCATTGATTTTTCAAGAGGACATTGAAAAAAGAACGAGTAAAATGAATGCCTTAATAGAGCCGGTTCTGATGATTTTTATTTCAGTGGGTGTCTTGATGGTACTGTTATCAATTTATTTACCGATTTTCAGTTTAGCCTCTCATTTTTAATGTTTGCACTCTGATCCTCCTCCCTCGTCTAATAGCTGAATAAAATTATCCCCCTTATATTCAAGAATCATCAAATATTGTCGATAAGAACAATAGCGGCAATTGTTCTTATTCTAAAAGGAGTTAAAGATGGGTATCAGGAAAGAAAATTCTCAGAACAGTTTGATGATGGAAGCAGAAAGCGTTAAGGATTACGTTTTAATATCCTCCCAAGCGAGAAGGAAACGGTTCATACGAAAAGGACTAACAAAGATCATTTCAATAATTCCCCATTAATCATGATAGCTTTGTGAAAGCTCCATCCAGGAAGGAGATTGTGGATGATGAACTGGGAAACTGGGCGTGTGTCCAAGGCCTACTTCCAGGAGTCTCAGTATTAATAAAGCGGTCATTCCCCAAATATCATATTGGCCAAATAAAAAATGATGAGAGTAATAGGTATAGGATCTTCGTTCAATAACTTCCGCAGTGTGATGGCTTTCATCCATAAAAAAAGTAAGCGGTACTTCGAAAGTGCTTTCTATTTCCATGGTATTGGCGGTTGGACTAAAAGGATTGAGTATCCATCCAACGAAAGGAGTTACCAGATAACCATAGGATGAAATGATCTGATCGAGTTGTCCGATAATATTAATTTTTTCTTTGGGTAATTTGATTTCTTCCCAGCTTTCTCTTAAAACCGTGTCAAATAATGTTTCATCCTCTTCATCTTTTTTCCCACCTGGAAAGGCTACTTGTCCAGAATGAGTTCGCAGGTCTTTGGAACGCTGGGTTAACAGTAAATAAAGTTCATTGTTTTTTTCAATAATTGGGATCAATATCGCTGCTTTGGTTTCAACATTATGGTTTTCGGGGGGGCTGAAGTTAGCAATATTTTGTTTTAAATCAAAGTGCGGGTTGTTTAATAAAGGCATAAAATCATCAAACGCAGAATTGCTTTAGGTATGTTTCTATTCGGTCATAAGTTTCCTGATTGAGATAAACACTACCTTCAATATTACGATTCAACAGGTACTGAGAAATTTCATTGATGGAAACTATGGCTCTGACAGGGACACCTGTATCTTTTTGAAAGGCTTTCAAGGTATTTTCACCCTCTGCATTTCGTTCCATCCGGTCTACCGCAACAATAATTCCAATAATTGAAGCAGGTGTGAGTTTTTCTATCAGTTTTAGCGCTTCTTTTTTTGTCAGCCCATCGGTAATGACGTCATCAACCATAATTATCCGATCATTCGCCTGAGGTTGGTATCCTACCAGGATTCCCTTATCTCCATGAGTTTTTTGCTCTTTACGGTCAAAAAAATAGCCTACCTCTTTATTGAAGAGTGTGCTCATTGCTATGGCTGTTGTGACACACAAGGGAATCCCTTTATAGGAAGGACCAAAAATCACAGTATGATGGGGATCAAGTTCTTGAGCTGCCTTAGCATAAAAATATCCTAACTTAGATACCAGGGTGCCTGAATTGAAAAGAGAGGCATTAAAAAAATAGGGTGAAATGCGACCACTTTTCAAAGTAAACTCACCAAACTGAAGAGCTTTAACTTTAACGATAAACTCAATAAATTCAATTTTATAAGACTGCATTTTATTCAATATTTTTAAAAGTGATATTTTCGGAATTGCCAACAATCAGTTAAAAAGAGCGAGGCAATCTTTGGACTGAGGGTTTGTTAGGCCTTATGTCATGGAAACAAACAATAACCGTATGACTAAAGTAAGATGTGTTGTCCTAATAAGGATCGTAAATCGCTCAACATTGATTCCGCTAATTCAATACTCGATTTTCCAGAGTCGTCCTCCGCATAAATTTCGAATTCCAACCATTCGTTTGATCGATGATTCGAGAGTTGAATTTTCAAAGTAGGTATAATAGATTTGTCATCGGAAAGGTCTTTTTCAAGCCAGAATCGACACACATTGTCTAGATTAATGGACTCTCCTTTTAACTGAACCCACATAACGATCCTTTACATGGAAAATATTAATATCTAGTACATTGTCAAATGTTCATTATGATTAGACTAGAAAGTGTCATCCGATTTTATTTATTGTCTGATTGTTCAAATTCTAGTATCAATGGATCAAGCATTTCAAAATTTAAAAAATGCTCCGACAATCATTATAAGCTTTTGACTCAATGCACTAAGGGCTAAAATGGTTATTATATTAGCATTAACACTTATATCAAGGAAATTAAAGCAATATAGTTCATCGATATTGGGAAATATGAAGGATAGTGTGTCTTGTGATAACCGAATAAGAATAACTTTTCAAAATTATGTTTTCCTGTTTCCCGTGTGAACGAAACGCTTTGGAGGCGAAGAGAACGCAAAGCGTCGAAGTCCTGGTTTTCACGCAGAGCATGGAGGCCCTTTGTGAAGCTTCGATGGTTGTTTTTTGGACTGGACTTGGATTAAAGTGGGATTCTATGACAGCGAATTTTTCCGTTTCTGAGAAAAATAGGTCATAATAGATATAAACTTCAATTAAAAATTTAGGAGAAGCACGTGGCAATTTATAAGGATGTTCTTGAAACCATTGGGAATACTCCGGTTGTGAAGATGAATCAAATTACTGAAGAAAGTGATGGGAACATATATGCCAAGCTGGAGCGGTTTAATCCAGGTGGAAGTGTTAAGGATCGGATTGCTCTGAATATGATACTGGAAGCTGAGCGAGAAGGAAAGATTAAGCCCGGGGATGTTCTTGTGGAACCCACTTCAGGGAATACCGGAATAGGCTTGGCTATGGTTGCAACGGTACGAGGGTATCGTATGATATTAACGATGCCGGATACCATGAGTTTTGAACGTCGTGCGTTGTTAGAATTTTTGGGTGCTGAGATTATTCTAACGCCAGGAGAGTTGGGAATGCGAGGTGCCATTGAAGTAGCTCAAACCCTGGTCAAAGAAAGGGGTTACTATATGGCATACCAATTCAGTAATCCTGCAAATCCTAAGGCTCATGAAGCCTACACAGCTCGTGAAATCTTGGAGGATTTCAGCGAACTGAATTTGGACTATTTTGTTGCCGGTGTTGGAACAGGGGGAACTTTGAGTGGTGTTGGGAGAGTGTTGAAAAAACATTTTCAGGGAATCAAAAATATTGCGGTTGAACCCCTTTCTTCCGCTGTACTGGCTGGAAGGGAACCTGGGTTGCATGGGATTCAAGGCATTGGTGCCGGATTTATTCCGGAAAATTATGATACTCGGGTAGTCGATCAGATTATCGGTGTATCCGATGAAGATGCTTTAAAGGTTTCTCGGCAGATTGCGGCGAAAGAAGGCATTCTTGTGGGAATATCTTCAGGAGCAAATATGTGGGCTGCCTTGAAAATCGCAAAAGAAGAAGGCTCAAATAAAAATATTTTGGTAATCTTACCAGATGGTGCGGAACATTATATGATGACCGCTTTGTTTAAAAGGGGATATTAATGGATGATCAACGTCGATTAGCTACAGCGGTGAATTTGATTTTGGATTCTTATCATAAGCATCCTGAAATTGAACAAATGGGACGAACCATTTTACCCGCAAAAGAGAATATCATTTTACTGGCAAAAGATATTCAAGTGTTACTTTTTCCTGGTTTGATTCGCCAAGAATCCATGGAAACTTTAGAGTTACCCTATGTGATTGGACAGAAATCAGTTTCGATCTTTCATCGCTTACAAGAGTACATGGAACAAATTTTTTGTTGGGAAGCGGCTCAGAATGGAATCAATTGTACGGATACTCAAAAATTTAAAACCAATGTGAAGGACATCGCCTTTGAGTTCCTGGAGTCTTTACCAGGGATGCGCGAAATTTTGGCGGAAGATGTAGAAGCGATTTATGAAGGTGATCCTGCCGCCAGAAGCAAACGGGAAATCGTTTTTGCTTATCCAGGGTTACAAGCTTTAAGTATTCATCGGATTGCTCATTTTTTCTTTAAAAGGAATGTTCCAATCTTACCAAGAATCATGAGCGAATATATTCATTCTCAAACAGGTATTGATATTCATCCTGGAGCAACCTTAGGGAAAGGTACGATGATTGATCATGGAACAGGGATTGTGATAGGGGAAACCTCAATTATCCAAGATTATGTTAGAATCTACCAAGGGGTGACCATCGGTGCCTTAAGTCCGGATAAAAAAGATAGACATTCTAATGTAAAGCGACATCCCACGATTGAAGATCATGTTGTGCTCTATGCGGGAGCTACTATTTTGGGAGGGAAAACCGTTATTGGTCAAGGATCGATAATCGGAGGGAATGTGTGGTTGACGCATAGTGTTCCTCCAGGAAGTAAAATCTATTTGGAAAATCAGTAAGATATGCTTGATATTAATGAAAAGGCGTTGACATCTTTACGTTTTGAGGACAGTGTATACGTTATGGAGTTGAATGAATCCGATCAAGGGAACAGTGGATTAGGCTCAGTTGAGAAAGGGTGATCGAATGTTTGGGAAAGTAGGTAATGATCCCCTTTCTGGAGGTATAGATGGCTGATTTTAAGACAGATGAAAGTGTCGCTACAAAAACAAAGCACAAAATAAAACGACCGTCCCTGTATAGGGTCTTGCTTCATAACGATGACTACACGACGATGGAATTTGTCGTGTATGTGTTGGAGTTGATTTTTAAAAAAAGTTCTGCAGAAGCAATGCAAATCATGTTGCATGTTCATAATCAGGGTGTTGGGATTTGTGGGGTTTATACCTATGAGATAGCCGAAACTAAAGTGGCTGAAGTTCATGATCTTGCAAATCAATATGAATTTCCGTTAAAAGCCAGTTTGGAAGAAGTGTAATGATTCAGACCTATTTCGCGGACTCACATTTCTATGCTGAGTGGTTATGAAGAAGTTTGAAATTCAGGAGAGATTATGTTTAGCAGAGAATTAGAAGTCTGTTTGATGGCAGCTCAACGAGAAGCGAAAAATCGTAAGCACGAATATTTGTGTGTGGAGCATATTTTGTACGCCTTGTTGCATCATGATGGGGGGATTCGAATTATTAAAAATTGTGGTGGTAACATTGATCGTATTAAACGAGATTTGGAAGAGTTTTTTGAACAACAGGCAACAGTCAGTGTCCAGGAAAATGATCCTCAACAAACACGCGCAGTGCAACGTGTTCTTCATTTAGCAATCATGCATGTCAATAGTGCAGGCAAGTCTTCTGCGGATGTTGGGGATATTTTGGTTGCCATTCATCGAGAGTCCCAATCCTACGCTTCCTATTTTTTACAAAAGGAGGGAATTACTCGTTTGGACTTGCTAAATTACATTTCCCATGGGGTGGCAAAGGTGCCCGTAGAAGATGAAGAGGAGGAACCTTTTGGTGAAAAAGAGGATGAGGAAGAGGCTGAAGGCGGAACAAAACGGACAGAACAAGATCCACTAAAATTATATACTGTGAATTTTGCCAAACTTGCCGCCGATAATCGTTTGGATCCACTCATCGGACGTGATTTGGAACTGCAGCGGACTATTCAAATTTTATGTAGACGTCGAAAAAACAATCCTCTTTACGTAGGAGATCCTGGCGTTGGTAAAACTGCGGTTGCTGAAGGTTTAGCCTTAAGAATTCATGAAAATAAAGTTCCAGATCTTTTGACTGGTGCTGAAATCTATTCTTTGGATATGGGAGCATTGCTTGCTGGAACAAAATTCAGAGGGGATTTTGAACAGCGCATAAAAGCTGTTTTGAAAGCCTTACAGCGTAAGGAGCGGTCTATCTTATTCATTGATGAAATTCATACGATTATTGGAGCCGGAGCAACGAGTGGAGGCTCTATGGATGTTTCGAATTTGCTAAAACCTGTGTTATCGAAAGGTGAAATTCGTTGCATTGGATCGACGACCTATGAGGAGCATAAAAAGATTTTTGAAAAGGATCGTGCTTTATCCAGACGGTTTCAAAAGATTGATATCTTGGAACCTTCTATGGAGGAATCAATCCAAATATTAGAAGGGCTGAAATCTCGATATGAAAAGCATCATCAGTTACGTTATACTCGTGCGGCATTAAGAACGGCCGTTGAACTTTCTGCAAAATACATCAATGATCGCTTTTTACCCGATAAAGCGATTGACGTTATTGATGAGGCAGGGGCAGCCGTGAGGTTAAGACCTGGGAATAAAAGAAAGCAGGTTTCGGTGAGTGATATTGAAAAAGTGGTGGCAAGTATTGCTCGTATTCCGATTCAACGGATGAATACCAATGAAAAGGAAAAACTTAAAGATTTGGAAAATGAGTTAAAACTTCAGGTTTTTGGTCAGGATGAGGCCATCCGTGTTTTGTCTCAATCCATTAAGCGTTCCAGAGCAGGTTTGTGCCAACCGGATAAACCTATCGGGTCTTTTCTCTTTATGGGACCTACAGGCGTAGGAAAGACAGAATTAGCAAAACAGTTGGCATCAGTGATGGGGATTCATTTTAGACGCTTTGATATGAGTGAATATATGGAAAAGCATACCGTTGCCCGTTTGATTGGAGCTCCTCCAGGTTATGTCGGTTTTGATCAAGGGGGGTTGTTGACGGATGGCATCCGACAAAATCCTCATTGTGTGTTATTACTCGATGAAATTGAGAAGGCTCATCCTGATATTTTCAATATTCTTTTACAAGTGATGGATCATGCAAAATTAACGGATAGTAATGGTCGAGAGGCAGATTTTAGAAATGTGATTCTGATTATGTCCTCTAATGTAGGTGCGAGCGAAATGAATGGTTCTACTATTGGATTTGGAAGTAATGTACCCAAAGGTCCTTCCAAACAAGCCTTCGAAAAAACATTTTCTCCTGAATTTCGAAATCGATTGGATGCCACTATTTCTTTTGCCTCGCTGTCTGAATCTGTGATCAAAATGGTTGTTGATAAATTTATTATCGCCTTGGAAACACGACTGCAGAATAAGAAGGTGGTGATTAACATTTCTGAGCAGGTCAGAGAATGGTTAGCAAAAAAAGGATATGATCCCCTTTTTGGCGCACGTCCGATGTATCGTCTTATTCAGAAGGAAATCGAAACTGTTCTTGCGGATGAGGTTCTTTTTGGAAAACTGGAACAGGGAGGTGAGGTTTATATTGATGTTGAAAAAGAAAAGCTGACCTTCAGGTATGCATGACCGAATAGGGTTTGTCTCTCTTGTTGTAAAACTAGGGGCGGCAAGCGGTTCATTCCAAATTCTTAGACTTCTATCTGTCACATTCCTCGCATTGTTTTTTTCATCTTCAACACTCCCCCTTGTATCTTTTTTTAAAAGACGCAATTAATTAGCAGATTCTTTGAATTTGACTTCACAGACTGATGCTTTTTTGTTAGGAAAACTAGTAACGGTCGAAAATTATATATTTGGAGGGTCTCCATAAAACTAATTGTGCGCTGGAAAAACCCAAAAACTTAAGGATGTATTATTCGTAATAGAGTCTGATAGATGGTTATCATAACTTGAGTTAATTGTGATTATTGTAGGAGCGGTATGTCAGGGAAATTTAAAAACCTAGTGGATATGCAAGAACGATCTTGCCGAACTTTTAAAGAGCGTAATTTGTTTGGAACGAAAGGGCCAAAGGGGTATGAATGGATTACTTATGGAGAGTTTGCGGAACATGTTGATTCGTTTCGAGGCGGTCTGGCATCTTTAGGTGTGGGGTATCAGGACAAAGTGGGTGTGATCGCTAATAATCGTGTTGAATGGGCAGCGGGAGCGTATGCGACCTATGGATTAAAAGCCGAGTTTATTCCTATGTATGAATCCCAATCCATTAAAGATTGGGTCTATATTATCAAGGATTCAGGAATCAAGGTGCTTCTTGTCGCCAATCAAGACATTTATGATAAAACCAAAGATTTGGTCGATCAAATCGAATCGTTAGAGCACGTCATTAATATTGAGGGGCCGGAAGATGATCCGAAAAGTTATAAGGGGTTGAAAAAGCTTGGCAGAGAAAATCTTGTAACTTCTCAGGAACCGGATCCCAATGATATTATGGGGTTAATTTACACTTCAGGTACGACTGGTGAACCCAAGGGAGTGTTACTGACCCATGACAATATCATGAGCAACGTTAATGCTGTTGAAGAAATTCTGGATATTACTCCGGATGATAGCAGTCTTTCCTTTTTGCCTTGGGCCCATTCGTTTGGTCAAACTCTGGAATTGCATTGTATGCTTTCATCAGGGGGATCTACCGGGTTTGCTGAAAATACAGGGACAATTATTGCTAATTTAGCCGAAGTTCAGCCGACATTACTTTTTAGTGTTCCTCGGATCTTCAACAAGATCTATGATGGAGTGAACAATAAGATTCAAACCGAGGGAGGGTTTGGAAAAGTATTGTTTGAGCTGGGAATGGAAAAATCCAAACTTAAGAAAGCCAAAGGTTCTTTGGGATTGTTTGATTCCTTCCTGTTGTGGCTTGTAGATCAGATCGTTTTCAGTAAGATTCGTGCACGGTTTGGAGGCCGGCTTCGTTATGCCATCAGTGGTGGAGCTGCATTGAACAAGGATGTTGCGGACTTCATAGATAATATGAATATATTGGTTTATGAAGGGTATGGATTGAGTGAGACCAGTCCTATGTGTACCGCGAACTCTTCCCGTTATCGACGAATTGGAAGTGTTGGAAAGGCTATTCCTGGCGTGACCGTCACGTTAGACAAATCTGTGGTTGGAGAAGACAGTCCTGAGGGTGAGATTGTTGTTTATGGGCCGAATGTTATGAAAGGTTATCATAACAAGCCTGAGGCAACAAAGGAAGTCTTTACAGAGGATGGTGGTTTCCGTACAGGTGATTTGGGACGGTTTGATGAAGATGGTTTTTTATTCATCACTGGAAGGATTAAGGAACAGTATAAATTAGAGAATGGAAAATATGTTGCTCCAGCTCCTATGGAAGAAAAATTAAAACTCAGTCCCTTTATTGATCAAGTGATGCTTTATGGTGATAATAAATTGTACAATGTGGTGTTAATCACTCCTGAAAAAGAAATGTTGACTCAATATGCTCAAGATAATGGTATCAACGCTACTGGAGACGCACTTTTGAAAGATCCCAAGATTAAAGCGCTTTATCAAAAGGAGCTTGTGACTTATGGCGCATCTTTCAAGGGGTATGAGGCTCCTAAGAAATTTGCGTTAATTGGTGAGGAATGGAATTCGGAAAATGGAATCTTGACTCCTACCTTGAAATTAAAACGTAGAATTGTTCTTGATAAGTACAAAGCCACGATTGAGAGTTTATATGCGGAAGCTTAAAGTAAAAGAATGGATCCTTAATAAACTTCCCAAGTTTGAAGGGATGCCCATCTTTGGTGATGAATTATATTCTCGAAGGCAAGTCATTAAGGAATTGGAGAAGAGTCCTGAAGTCTTGGCTGCGGTAGAAAAACATGGTGCAAAACGTGTTTGGTGGGCACCTTTTCGATCGCCGGTGAGACGTTATCTCAAGGAAATGGTTGCCAATCCTTCGCCTTGGGCGACAAAAATTGCGGACGTTGTTTTAAGATTTATTTGGAATAGAATTTTTGATGGGGTCGAAGTCAGTGGCTTAGAATACAAACAGCCTTCTTATGAGGGGAAAAAAATCATCTATATCCCTTGTCACCGAAGCCATCTGGATTATGGACTTCTTTCCTACATCGTCCAACAATACAGAATGCCTTTACCGCATATTATTGCGGGTAACAATCTGAACATGTTTATTGTGGGACGTGTCCTCAAACGGGGTGCCGCGGTTTTTATTCGAAGGGTGTTTAAGGGAAATCCTTTGTACTCTGAAATTTTTCTTAATTACATTTATTACCTGCTGGATAGGGGCTATCCCATTGAGTTTTTTATTGAAGGTGGACGTTCAAGGTCCGGAAAAAACCTACCTCCCAAGACGGGTTTCTTGTCCATCCTTGTTCAGTATATTGAAGACCATCCCCATGAAGATTTATATCTGGTTCCGGTTTCTAATGTTTACGAGCGGGTTATGGAGGAATCCACTTATGTCAAAGAACTAGGGGGACTTCCCAAACGAAAGGAAAGTTTAGGCGATTTACTAAAAGCCTATGAGTTGCTCAGTGTCAATT
This sequence comes from Deltaproteobacteria bacterium TL4, assembly GCA_051382335.1. Classification (GTDB taxonomy): domain Bacteria; phylum SAR324; class SAR324; order SAR324; family NAC60-12; genus JBBCAX01. Next base: position 11,252 of record JBBCAX010000010.1, on the reverse strand, counting down.
ATGGGAAGGTCTATGTGTCCTTTGCGCCTCCGATGTCTTTACGGGAATTGCTGAATCAATACAATGCTGCGGGTTTGGATCGTTCCAGAGTTCTATACAGTATTGGCATGGATGTGATGGATCAGATTAATCAGCATTGCACTACATCAGCGACTCCAATTATTTCAACGGTCTTACTTTCTGAAAGTAGACAGGGCTTTCTTAAACAGGAACTCCTTGAGAAAGGACAGTTTTTAGTTAACCTCTATAATTTGATGCATCCTCGAGCCAAACAAACCTTACTCACGCAAACAGAGGAAGGATTGGAGAATGTAATTGAGTTTATGTTTAGAAGCGGGTCTGTAGGGTGGCTGCCTGATCCTCATGGTGATGTCTATTTTTTTACTTATCAAAACAAAATTCGCCTCAATATTTATAAAAATATTTTAGTACATCATTTTGTCATCCCCTCTATTATTGCGTACAAGTTCAGTCATGAAGCTCAAACGATGGGTTCGTTATTGGAAAATATTCGCTTTTTCGATCATTTATTTCGGTATGAGTTTATGTTTCCAAGATCTTATGATTTTACGGTTGCTACAGAGAAGGTGATTCAGTACTTTCTGGAAACAGGATTGATCGAAGAAAAAGAGAAAACTTATTATGCCATGGCAGAAAAATGCATTGAGCTGAACATGTTGGCAAGGATTCTTTTGCCCTTTAGGGAAGCTTTTCGCGTGGCAATCCATACTTTGACTCACACTGTTATTTTATATCCTGTGGGTCAAAAGGAATTAGTCAATCACATGCATCAATCCTTTACTAAAATGCACTTGTTGGGAAGGGTTGAATCTGTAGAGTCCAATTTGACGATAACCTATGAAAATATTGTCCGGTTTTTATGTGAAGAGAACTATCTTAACGCATTACCTGATGCTGAGAAAAAGACGGTTATTGTGTCCGGAGACAAGTTCATGGATTTGATCGCCATGGAAGACAGGCTTTTGTGAGACAAGTGGTGACTGTATTGGGGAGTAGGCAGAAAAAATGAGAGTGTGCTTTTTTCTGCCACTGTGTGGAGGCCAGGGTTTCTAATGATGAAATAAACGAATTCCTGAGCAGATCATCAGCATGCCATATTCGTTTGCCGCCTGAATTAAATCCTCATCTCGTACACTTCCACCTGCTTGAACAATATAACGAACGCCACGTTTTGAGGCCTGATCAATATTATCCCGGAAAGGAAAAAACGCATCAGAAGAAAGGCTAACCCCTTCCATTTTCTTTAACCACTCTTGTTTTTCTTCGAGGGTTAACGCTTTCGGTGTGGTTGAAAAATTTTGGTTCCATATTTCCCGTTCTTTGTCAGTCATCTCCTCCTCAATGAAGCAAACTCTCGCATTGATTCTGTCTACTTTTTTTACTCCTTCCTTAAAAGGTAAATTCAGGACCTTTGGATGTTGACGAAGGAACCAGATATCCGCCTTACGTCCAGCGAGTTTTGTACAATCAATCCGACTTTGCTGTCCTGCGCCAATTCCAATCATTTGCCCATCAAACGCATAGCCCACCGAGTTGGATTGCGTGTATTTCAGAACAATTGAAGCTAAAAGAAGATCCCGTTGTGCAGGTTCAGGCAAATCAGTATTTTGGGTGACAATATTGCTTAATAAATTTTGACGATTTAGCATAATATCGTTTCGTGTTTGTTCAAACACCACGCCATATACTTCCCGGTATTCCGTTTCAGGGGCCTCATAGTCTGTGTTTGCTTCTAAAACAACATAGCTTCCATTCTTTTTGGCGGCAAGAAGGTCCAAAGCTTCTTGCTCATAGGCGGGTGCAATAATTCCATCGGAAACCTGAGTTTTGATAACTTGAGCGGTACTGACATCGACTTTTCGGCTGAGGGCGATAAAATCTCCGAAGGAAGACATTGGATCGGCTCCTCTGGCACGAATGTATGCGGTTGCGAGAGGTGAAACCGTATTTTCTGAATATTCGTAAACCTGTTTCAGCATTTCATTTAATGGCGTAGCGACTGCGGCACCTGCTGGACTGACGTGTTTGAACGATGCGGCCGCAGGAAGATTTAAGGCGATATCTAACTCTTTGACTAATTGCCAAGCATTCATGGCATCCAGTAAATTGATGTATCCTGGTTTGCCGTTGAGAACCTTAAAGGGGAGTTCCTTATTTTCTAAGGTGTGAATTGCCGCATTTTTTTGATGAGGGTTGCACCCGTATTTTAGATTAAATTGGTGTTGTAAGGTTTTTTTTATGGTGGACATGTTTTTCCTGTATTATGGATCGGTAGGTTTGAAATAGGTTATTTTCTTAGCCAGGAAGTGAATTACCATCATTTGAGAAGGGTGACAAGATGTTTGAGCTAAAATTGGTTATGGTGCTGATAGATTTGAAATTTTCTGGGTGATGATTGATGTAGAGGAATAAGTAGTTACACTCAAGAAGCTTTTGGAATGAGTCTTGACAGACAGGAGTATTACTCTTCATCCTTTTGATTTTTTTTGGTTTCATCGCTTTGCAGTGCCTTGAACAACAAGCCTTGTAATTCCAAGGCTCCCTTTTCCTTGGGAATTGCACTCAACAAAGAAATGATGCGTTCCATACGTTTACCATGTTGTTCAGGGAGGCGAATTCCAAGAAAGGGCAGATCTCTGGAAATACTCAAACAAACCCGGGCGTACTCTTTAAGACAGGCTTTGTCTATAGCGGATTTTGAGGGACCGCTCATTACAACACTGGAACTCGTATACTGTAATGCGGCATTGTAGGCTTTGACCATCACACTTCGGTATTTCAAATCCCCTCTTTGATAGGCGAGATAAGCGATTTTGGCGTTCAGTGTGTGCATTTTGGCGGCAAAAAGAGATGACACCTTTTTATCTCCAAACAAGCGAACTGAGATGAGTAACCATTTTTCAAAAATAGTATGAATAGGAGGTAGAAAACACATAGAGGAAAGAATTGCGATATAGGCGTTACCAAATATAAAAGTATTGATTCGTTTCGCGTTTAAGATCCGGTTGAGATCGATGATGATTTCATCATGAATCCGCTTATAAACGAAGATGCCTAGGCATTCCTTGATGAACATTATCCCCTCTTTGATTTTTTCAATTTGTTTTTCATACTCAACCCGTTGTCGAATACTATCCTTACCTTTGAATTTGTTGAGAGGGGGAGGCGGACTGTTACTGGTGAGGATCAGGGACTCTTCAAGAGTTTTTAGATAAAGATATTGCATGTGTCTTGCTGTGTTTAATGCATATCCTGTGACTCTGCTTTGATTTAATTCCAACAAAGATTGAATTAATAATTCTTTGCTGACAAGCAGATTTACTTTTAAATCCCTTTTTACAAAGGACTCCAGCAGTTGAGCGCGGGCTTGTGAGTCATAGGGGTTACACATCAATTTTCGAATACATTTTTGGATTTTTTTTGCTGGAAAATATTCTCCAATCAGTGCACCGCTAATGGCGGCTTCTTCGGAATTTGGTGCAAGCAAAAAAGACTTTGAATATCGATAGGCGACTTTGACCGAACCTTGATCTTCATATTTTTTTAACAGGGATACTCTATTTTCAAATTCCTTTTTTATAAGGTCAAAAACTTGTGTAGGATTTTGAATTTCGGGAAGATGCTCTAAGGTTTCTAGGTTAATGTCATCCATTGCATTCTTTCAACAAATAAAGGATCTCATCATAAATTCTGTTAGCCATTTTTAAAGGAGTATTTTCCTATTTTTCATAAGAACGCAAGGTTTCTTCAAGGGCTTTCTGGAGCTCGGCAACTTCAGGTTCATCCTCAATTTCATTCAATAATTCGACAACCTCCTTGATTTGCTTGTGATAATGATCTGGCGTATCATTGCTGAGAGCAATGGTCACAAACTTCAGTAATTCCTCAGCGTTTTCAATAATATTCTGGATGTATTTCTGGTGTTTTGTTTTGATTTTAGATTTTAATAATTGTGCCGATTCCAAAATGGTTAACAGGGGCGATTGTAAATTCTGGGATAAGGAAAGCACTAGTTCATCTTTCATTTTGTCTAATTGATTCAGTTTGTGATGTGCTTCCTTGATATCTTCTTGTGATTTTTTTAGTTGTATCGTTTGGTTTACGAGTCCGCGAATTTCGAATATATTGAAGGGTTTTCTCAAAAACGTATAGATGCCATGATTGTAACAGAGTTTAATATCCTTCTCTTCTCCATGTCCTGTCAGTACAATAATCGCATAAGGAGAATCAGGGTGAGCATCGAGTTCTTTGATGAATTCAATTCCATCCATGACAGGCATTCTTAAATCAGTAATAATCACTTTAGGTGAAATATTATGAAATAGCGTCAATCCTTCCTCTCCGTTTTCAGCGTAAAATAATTCATAATTTTCTCGTTTAAAAGCGGTCTTGATGGCATCTCTGAGAGCTTGTTCATCATCTACAACCAAAATTTTATCTTTTTCCATGAGATGTCTCCGCAATAACTAATGTGATAAAAAATGTTGTTCCTTGGTTTTCTACAGATTGGCAAGTGATTTTTCCACCATGTAATTGAATGATGCTGTAAACAATCGAAAGGCCTAAGCCTGTACCCATTCCTACAGGTTTTGTGGTAAAAAAAGGATCAAAAATATTGTTCAGGTGTTTTTTTGAAATACCTAGTCCATCGTCAGAAACTTGGATCTGAACTTGTTTTTTTTCAGGAATTGGCTTGATGAGAACAGTGATTTTTCCTGCTTTTTTGTGTTCAAAAAGTTCATCCATGGCATTTTGAAGTAAATTGATAAATACCTGTTCCAACTGGTTTTCATTCCCTCTAACTAAGGGTAAAGGCTCTTCAATGTGTCGGATAAACTCAATGTTTTTTAATTTCATGCGTTGACCGATTAAAAGCATGACGTTATCAAGAGTCTGCTTGAGATCAACTTTGGTAAAATAATGCGGATCTTCTCTTCCAAAAACACGCAAATGCTGAATAATGTCACTAATCCTTTCAATTTGTCGATCAGCGTTTTTAAGCATTTCCAGCGCATCCTTGGGGTTAATATCCTCTAGTTCAAAATCTTCATGAATCGATTGTATGGTGGTTTTGATGTAGGAAAGGGGTTGATTGATTTCATGAGCAATTCCGGTGGCTAATTTACCTAGCGAGGCCAGTTTCGCAGACTGGCTCAAGAGCATTTGGGTACTTTTTAGTTGTTCTTCTGTTTCTTTACGCGCTGTAATATCAAGGAGATATCCATCACAATGACTGATTTTATTACCTTTCCTCTGCTCTATTCTTGTGAAACCATAAACCCATCGTGTTGAACCATCAGGGCAAAGGATCCGATAGTCTAGGCCAAAGGCATCTTTACCTGTTTCCGTATATTCTTGCAATTTGTTGGAAAACAAGGTCCTGTCTTCCGGATGGATAATGCTTGAAAAGGAAAATTTATCACTTGTGAAATCCTCAATCGAATATCCCAATTGCGTTACGTTAGGAGAGACATATTCAATAGGCCAGTTTTTTTTTGTAAGCCACCGAAATACAATAACAGGTCCGAATACAAATAGATTGCGTTCACGTTGAAGCGCTTTTTCCGCAAGTTTGCGTTCATTAATTTCACTGAGTAATTTCTCATTGGTCACTTGCAGTTCACCCTTGCTTTTTTCTAAAAAATCAATGGTGACTTCGGATTTCTGAGCTATTTCGGTAGTGATATTCAATTTTTCTGTGAGAATAACAGCAAATCCACGAAAAAGTGTGTAATTCAAAAGATCGGACTCAATGTCGGTATACTGATCCGTATCCTTAACTCTAATAGCTAAAATAGTCACATCGCTTTCGGAGACAACAGAAGCAGAACAGGGACGTTCGCTGATAATACTCATTTCTCCAAAAATATCTCCACGACGTTGAAGACCCAGGATATATTCACCCTCAGAGTATATTCCAACTTTGCCTCGCATGAGAAAATAAACCCTCGTGTTACGTTCACCTTTTTTTAAGATAACTGTATTGGGTGGATAATCAGTCAGTGTTGATAGAATCGACAGCTGTTTTAGCGTTGATTCGGGGAAATGATTAAAAATTCGGAGGCTCCTAATCGTATTTAAAATCTCGGGATCATAATCCATTTTAGACCGGAAGAGTTATTTGTGTGTTTAGTTGCATCAATTTGTATTAATCAGTCGCTGTTGTTTCATCCGCTTTTAGTCTTTAGCCGGTAGGTATTAGTTTGTTAGAGGTACTGATATTAAATGCTTTTAAAAGAGCTAATACCAATTTCGCGACAGTGACTAATTAACAATGACAAAAAACATCAAAAAAACAAAGTAATTTTCGTTTAGGCTACAAATTGGTTATAGATCTGGTAGAGTCGGGGTTTCCCTAGTAAGATCATTCCATGAGATTTGTATGCATTCACTTGTTTTGAAAGTAGATCAAAATTTAAAAAATCATCAACTGGTTGAGAAGGGGGACATTCTCCTTGTTTGTGTCAGTGGTGGCTCTGATTCAGTTGCTCTCCTGCGTGTCTTGATCGAATTACTTCCGAAATGGAATTTTCAGCTTCATGTCTTGCACTTTGATCATGGATTACGGTCTGAATCTGTAGAGGAACATCACTTTGTTGAATCGCTGGCGGAATCCTATCATCTTTCTTTTCATATTAAAATTTCAAATGATTTAGTTTCCAACTCAAAAGGGATACAGGCTAAGGCCCGTGGTTGGCGGTTGGCAGAGTCACAGAAAATATTGTCAGAAATTCGAGGAAACTCTATTGTTACCGCTCATCATGTGGATGATCAAATGGAAACTTTATTGTTAAAGTGGTTACGGGGGTGTCATTTGTCTCATTTACAAGGGATGTCCTGGAATGCTCCACCCTATATTCGCCCCTTGTTGAACTGTACGAAACAAGAATTATCCGATTATTTAAGGTTTAAACAACAATCGTGGAGGGAAGACAGCTCCAATCAATCTTCAAAATATCTCAGAAACCGTGTACGCAATGAATTGATTCCTCTAATGAATGAATTGGGGAGGGGGGTGTTACATCGACGGATCGCTGCGATTGAAGAGCAAAGTTCACAACTTCAAGAGTGGCTGGATCTGAGTTGTAAAACGTGGATGACCTCAGTAGCACTTTCAATGGAAGGCTTGAATCATAAAAATTTGGTTAAAGAACCCAAATTTTTACAAAATGCGATTCTCTATCAGTATCTTAAACTTCAAACCGGTTTGTGTTTAGATTATCCTCTCATCGCTAAAATCATCGTTGTTGTTGAAGAACAAAAGCAGGTATGGGAGCAAGAACTCTCGGAACAATGGGTTTTAAAAATTAAGGGAGAGCAATTATTCGTTCAAAAGAAAAAAGAGGAAGCAGGGAAGGTTTGTTGTTCGGAGGATATTCAGCTCACTCATCCTGCTCATTGGCTGGTTGAAGCTAAAAGACTGGAAGAGGGGATGCAACTCCCTGAAGCGGGAATCATTCTTTATAATGTCGCTTATGGAAGTCCTTTAGCGTTACGTTTTCGTCAACCCGGGGATCGGTTTCAACCTTTTTGGAAAGCCAAAGCTGTGAAGCTGAAAGATTTTCTATGCGATCAAGGGATTCCTCTGTATCAGAGAGATCGCCTCCCGCTGGTATGTCGGGAAGATGAGGTCATGGCCATCTATCCTCGTTTCTTGGCAAAGCCATTCTCCCAAAATCACAAAAAGGTAAGTCCCCTTTATCTGGAAATTAATCTATCATAACGCGAGTTCTGGATAAGAATCTTCATAGAAAGTTAATAAAGTATGTTTAGTTGAAGGAGATAACTTGCATTACTTGTAAGAGTCCTGTACCATTCGACAATTTTATGAAGTCGAGAGGCTCCTCTACGCTTTAATTGTGAGTGGTGAAGCGGTTCAACAACAGGTGGTTAAAAAGGTTTTAATGAGTACCCAAAAGAAAATAACTCGTAAGGAATTACGTCAACCTGATCGTGTTCAGGAAACACTTTACGGTTTTGTGAATTACGTGTTTCAACATAAAAGGCCGTTTGTTTCTGGTGCTGTTGCTATGATTGTGGCGATTCTAGGTATTTGGGGAGGGTTTCAGTATCACCAGGCACAGCAGGTTAAGAAATCGGTTCAATATGCTGAAGTGCAAAAGCAGGTGGAGGAAGCCTCCGTGTCAGGTAAGGGTAAGCTGGATCAGGGGATAAAGGCGCTGCAAGGCTTCATCCTAGAAAATCCAGACCACTACCTTAGCGTGGTTGCTTGGTTGAGGTTAGGAAATTTATTTGCGGAGCAAAGAGAATGGGCAAAGGCCGAAGATGCCTTTCAAGAGGTGATTGCTCATGGAGAAGCTCCATCCTTTACGAAGAATCTGGCTCGCTTGAGTTTGGCAACCATCTACGAAAATCAGTCCAAGTTTGTGGATGCACGGACGATGATAACATCTCTGGATAGTGGGCTTTGGGATGATTTTCGATGGAATATGTTGGCGCGGATTGCTTTGGCAAATGGAAATAAAGAAGAAGCAAAGATCCAGTTGAATGAATTAATCAAATCCGGTTCAGAACCAGAATTGAAACAAAATGCTGAACTCTTGTTAATGACCATAAATTAATTGATGTTGCTAATATAGCTTAAAAAGTAGCGATGTGACAATTAAAGTGAATTAGTACATGTTGATGAGAGATTCATCAAAGAGATCAATCCATACTTTGAGAGTGTTAGATTAGGGAGTTAGAATGAAACAGGAATATGTTGAGTTGACAGATGGCCATATTGAGTGCACTCGTTTTGAAAAAGTTATTGTTGCCGCAAAGAGGGCAAAGTATATTTATGATAATGAAGAAGAGCATGTTTATAGCAGAAGAGTGCATAAACCAAGTTATCAGTCGATTGTAGAAATCAATGCAGGTTTAATTGAAGTGGATCGTACTGCACAAATTGAAGCTAAGGAGGCATTAGCCGCAGAAGCAGAAGCCGAAGTTACAGAGGAAGATTTTGACGATGAGTTGGACCTGTAATTTAAAGCAATCGCTCAATGTTGGTAGTATGTGCGATCCCCGAGTATCTAAACATTAAAGACTCTTGTTTTTCTCAAAATGTGGATCAACACCCTGATAAAGTTGCGCTGATTTATGTCCTGCCAATTGCAAGCGGATGAAGTTGATTTTTTGATCAAAGATTCAGAAGCCTCTCTTCTTATCTACTGTGATGCTCTTTCTCTACCAAACAGTATTCCCAAGTATTGTCAAAAAATGAAGTTGCAGGAACTTAGGCGAAAACCGGAAAAGAATATATACTTCAAACGGGTGATATCTTCACTTTTCAATTAAAGAATCAGGACGTCGATTTAACGGATAACCGTTGACCGTGTTTGGATAACGAAGAACAGTCAACAGATAACGAAGAACGGTCAACGGGAAACGAAGAAATGAACTTTTTACCCATTCACAGTATACCGAGAACGGTAGCCCTGGGTTACGTCCCAGGGAAGAAGACTTAAACCGGGACAAGGTCGGTAGAAGGTTGGGTAGAGCGTAGCGAAACCCAACAGGAATGTGCGAAAATCCACGGGGTTTGTTGGGTTTCGTCCCTCAACCCAACCTACTTTTCCCTAAATTTAAAATTGCTGAAAATTTATACAGCAATTCTAAATTTGACCCATTTTTCTCCGGTAGGTTGGGTAGAGCGTAGCGAAACCCAACAGGAATGTGCGAAAATCCACGGGGTTTGTTGGGTTTCGTCCCTCAACCCAACCTACTTTTCCCTAAATTTAAAATTGCTGAAAATTTATACAGCAATTCTAAATTTGACCCATTTTTCTCCGGTAGGTTGGGTAGAGCGAAGCGAAACCCAACAGGAATGTGCGAAAATCCACGGGGTTTGTTGGGTTTCGTCCCTCAACCCAACCTACTTTTCCCTAAATTTAAAATTGCTGAAATTTAGATTGACAGGACGCGAAGAATTTTGTATCACCCCGTTATCAGGACCCATTTCAGAGGAGTCCTTCTTTTCTTGACTAATAGGGGGGAGCTTTCATGACACATCATTGCAGCCGCAGATATATCCATGAACCGGCGAGAACAAGCCTGCCTTGTTCCAGCCAGCCAGCCAGCCAGCCAGCCAGCCAGCCAGCCAGCCAGCCAGCCAGCCAGCCAGCCAGCCAGCCAGCCAGCCAGCCAGCCAGCCAGCCAGCCAGCCAGCCAGCCAGCCAGCCAGCCAGCTTCACGGTGGATCCTCATTAATCAAGTCTTTTTTCTTTCCTGGGATTTTTCGTTCCCTCATTCCTCGATTGTTCCTGAATCACGGTGGCATTCCGCCGCCCAACGCTGCGTTACGCCATCGGTTATCTCAATTTTTCTTGTCCGTGTTTACTGTAGACTTTCAGATAAGTCTTTCCTGGGAGCGCGGGCATCCTGCCCGCAAAAGCAGGCGGGACGCCTGTGCTCCCAGCCCAAAATACTTTTCTGAAACACTATGGTATCCGCAAATACTCTCATTCATGGATCGCTAATGAATTGGAAATTCGCGACAACCTACATCCCAAACCGAAACATGTTCACGGAGCGCGAATTATCGCGTTTCAAACAACCATTAACTCAAGGAGAAAATTATGAAAAATCTTCAATTAATGATCACCATCCTGATGGTTCTGATCTCACTGGCCGTTTTACCGGCTTGCGATGAGGATGAACCATCCCAGGAAGAAAATACAACCGATTTGATTTCCAAGGGGGTTTTCACCTCACAAAAAATCCTCGCCCCCGGCGCTCAATGTTCCAGCGGTGGCGTGGAAGTTTATTCAGGAATCGATGAAAATAACAATGGCATCCTCGACACCTCGGAAATTGATGTCACCGAGGTGATCTGCAATGGCGATAAATCCCTGGTCGGTGTCGCGAACGAACCCGCCGGGGCCAATTGCGCTACCGGAGGCAAAAAAATCAGCGTCGGTCTGGACAACGGCGAGGGCGGCGGCATCGTCGGCAACGGCATCCTTGAAGGTGGCGAAGCCGACAACACCTCTTACGTATGCGACGGCGCCACGGGAGTTGCCGGCGCCACGGGAGTTGCCGGAGCTAACGGCGATAAATCCCTGGTCAGCATGGTGAATGAACCTGCCGGGGCCAATTGTGTTACCGGAGGCAAAAAAATCAGCGTCGGTCTGGACAACGGCGAGGGCGGCGGCATCGTCGGCAACGGCATCCTTGAAGGTGGCGAAGCCGACAACACCTCTTACGTATGCGACGGCGCCACGGGAGTT
>JBBCAX010000009.1:0-3006 GCA_051382335.1 Deltaproteobacteria bacterium TL4 | reverse complement strand
GTTCCATAGCATTGAAAGCCAGTGGCTTTCCTACAGGGGACTTTCACCCCATCAGATCACGCCCATGCTGGGCGTACCAAGGTGATGAAGCTGACCTCGCGAACAGTTGAGGCGCACTAAAGGATTTGTGGTTTGCCACGCTCCTCGCCAGGCAGCTTATCACAATGTTTTGGCGTGATAGCTCCGACGAGCGAGTTCAGCAGCTTTTGTTATGAGAAACGGGGCGTAACCTCTTGTCATGAGGTATTATGAGTCAATGCAGGTATTGTAATTCATCTAGTTATGGTGGTGGGTGTTCTTATAGCCCCAATAAGAATCACGAACATGCAGGAGATAATACAAAGTGCGAGTTCTGTGGTTCATCTAGTTATGGTGGTGGGTGTTCTCATAGCCCCAATAAGAATCATAGACACGGAAGCGGGGCAAATAAATGCGTTTATTGTGGGTCGACAAGCACTGGTGGTGGTTGTAGCCATAGTCCTTCAAAAAATCATCAAAAATAGTTGAATAGGCGATAGTCTCTGTAATGATTTTGCAGGGGCTATCATCGTTAACCATAGGAGTCTATGTCTTCTTTATACCTCAGACGACAAACATCGGAACAACGAACAGATTTGATCTGTAATCTGCACCAATCACAAAAGAGTATTTGCTTTATATGTGAAGAAACTGTTGATTTAGCTCTTCATAGAGACTCCCTTGATATTGACCACATCGTTCCTCTCACCTTATCAGGTAAGGATGACCCGTCAAATTTTGCTCTGACTCACGCCAGTTGTAATCGTTCCAAGCAGGCTTCAAATCTTGAAGTAGCCAAAATTTTATGTCGGTTGGACAAGATACGGGATGGTTTGGCAGGGGAAAATCGTGGGCCTAATCTAGCAGATATTCTTACAATATATGGCGGTGCGAAGCACACCCTCAATTTTTCAAGGCAAGGTGACAAGATTCAGTTCTCTTATCCTGAGTTGGGGATTAACCATATAATTGAACTTCCAGTTTATACAGATGACTTGAGTGGTTTTGAATACTTTTTCACAAAATTACCCATAGAGTACCTTCATCACGATAATCAGATAAATCCTCGTGCTATTGGACAGAATATTTCCAAGTTAATTCAAGAGTTTCATCTCAAAAGACCGCAACTTCACACATCTCTCGGATGGATTGATCTAAAAAACAGCAATGGATCAATCGCTATCTTTGACGGTCAACACAAAGCGGCAGCGCAAATATTGCTTGGTATTAAAAATCTCCCCGTGAGGGTGTTTATCAACCCTAACCTGGATGTCTTGTTAAAGACCAATATCAATGCGGGAACAACTCTGAGACAAGTTGCTTTTGACAAATCGGTTCAACGTCATTTGGGCAACACAGTTTATGTTCAACGAGTTGAGCGATACCAAAAAGAACACAGCCTGAATGAAGAAGATTTCACTTTTTCGGAAAGTGATTTGGTCAAACATTTTAAAGGTGAGTCACGGGAAGTTAAAAAATATATCCTAGACGCAGTCAGGGATACAATTACTTATGATCCAGACAATAAACTAAAGGAATACGTAGATTTGAGCGGCAGAAAAACAGAACGGCCTCTTTCATACAGCACTATTGAAAAGACATTTTTTTCATTCTTCATCTATCAAGAAGTCCTTGATACACCACTTAATTATCGTTTGAACGAAGAAGAAAACCCAAGGGAGCTAGAAAAAGAGCAAATTCTGCAATTAATGAATATTATCGCAGAAGAGGTATTTATTGACAAATTCGACCCGGATATTGGAACAGTAAGAATAGAAAATCGCATTCAAAAGGGAGAGACGTTACCTCTTGAACACATTCGAGCGTTTCGGATGAGCAAGGAAGAAGTGGTTTATAGTTGGCTCAAGTATGTTGAGCAGATCATTAAAAATTATTTTATTATGCAGGGCAGACCCATTCAAGAAAAAAAACTGTTTCAGTACAAATTTCCTCAACCGCTATGGGACAGAATAAGAGTGTTCATACGAAATCTAGCCAACCTGCCCATTTGGATTAATAACGAACTATCACACACTGTATTCGGCGGAAAACAAAACTACGCTTTTTGGCAGGCAATTTTTGAAACAGGAAAATCCCCGCAAAATGTGAGAGTTTTAGCCGAGCCTTTAGACCTGATGAAGATGATTCAGGAGTAACTTAACGGCGAAAGTGTAAAAGTCAGCAAGTCACTCAATAATTTGGAAACATTCCTATTTGCGATTACTATGAAAAGAACCATCTACCTTGATTCAACCATTCCGAGCTATCTTTTTGAGGAACGCCAAGAATTGCAAACTTTTGTAGAAATCACCAAAAAATGGTGGAACGAGGAAAAACCTCATTTTGATCTTTATATGTCAGAGGAGACTATTGCCGAGTTAAGCAAGGGTAATTATCCCAACAAAACTAAGATATTAGAGTGTGTCGCTAACATCTTAGTGTTACCCTTTGATGAACAAATTATTGGGATTACCCAAGTTTATCTGGATAATCATCTCATGCCTCAAGTTTTGGCGGGTGATGCCCTACACCTAGCCTATGCCTCATTCTGGAAAATCGATTTTTTGTTAACATGGAATTGTAATCATCTCGCTAACGCCAATAAGAAACAGCACATCAGAGTCATCAATACGCGCTTGAATTTACCCACTCCTGAAATCATTACACCTCTTGAACTTTTTATGGAGAATACCAATGGTGAGTAGTCCTTTGTTAGAAGCAAAATACCAAACTCAAAAACAGTTAGAGTCTGAAGCAGGACATGACATGACAAAGTATGTAATGAATCTGCGTCAGATTGTTTCTGAGGTTGAAAGGGTGTACGGATTAAAATTCAAGTATGGAAGTCTACCAAAAACCACATAGCCCAATCGGGTAGGTAGCGGTTTTTCTCCGCCACCTCCCACACCACCGGACATGCGGGTCCGCATCCGGCGGTTCCCAAAGAGTGTCGGACCGTAGTCGGACTCGTTAAGTAACAAACCTCAA
>JBBCAX010000008.1:0-1686 GCA_051382335.1 Deltaproteobacteria bacterium TL4 | reverse complement strand
GTACTATTATCCCGCGTGTTTTACGAAGACTTCTGTACTTGGAGGGGGGGGTGACGTTTCTATTGCGTTACCCTATGACATTTCTATTGCGGTGTGAGAGTTACTCGTTTACCTCTGTCAAACCCAGATGAAAATGTCACCCCCCCTAATTTGTAATAGTTCTCACCGATATTGTCTCCATGGATGATTTTGTGGAGGAATCCAATTCAACCTATGTTCCGTCAATACAGCAGGTAAGGCAATACCTTTCACCGGTCTGACTGGGAGCACTATATAGTTGAGGAATGTCCCCTTGTACTCTATCTTTATCCTCCCATCGAGCCGTTCTATCAGAAGAACAGAATCCCGCTTGAAAACAGTAGTGGGTTGTATTTCTTTCAGTTGATAAAACAGTTGTTTGAATTGAATAGTAAAGTCATTATGTATTTTCCGTGTATGGTGTTTGGCAAATATATTTTTTAGTTTGATCTTTGTGAGTCTATCCAGCCTCCTGTGACTGGTGGTTTCTGACTTAGGGATAACAGCAAACCTCTTATTGAAAAAGGGAATGAATATATCTTTCAAATATGTGTTTGCTGTCTCTATGGTATCTATGTTTGCAAGCCGCATCTCTTTTACCAATCTGTCTTGCAGAGTCCCAAACAACCGCTCAACTCTTCCTTTGGCTTGAGGAGTATTGGCTGATATGAGTTCAATCCCTAGTTCTTTTGTAGCTCTTCCAAACTGAGTCATGAGATCATGGTTGTCAACAGCTGCCTTGTGATTAATCTTGTAGGTGGAGAATTTATCCAGATAAATTGAAGTGGGTATCCCATGGTCCTTTATGTATCCCCACCAGAAGCGAAATACTGCTTCCACTCCCTCATTATCTGCAAACTCCGCTCTGGTTATCCTTCCTGTTGCATCATCAATTGAGGCAAGGAGGCAAGCCTCAGGAAGGAGTGGGTTTCTTCCCTCAAACCAATCATGATATGAGCCATCAAATTGTTGGAGTTCTCCATACGAGGCTCGTCTATCTCTCCAGGCGAAGTACTGTCCTCGTCTTCTTTTTGTACTCTTCCATATGTTGTTTCTGATCATAATTTGTCTGATTGTTTCTTTTCCCAGCGTAATGGCATGAAACTCATGTAGTTTCTCCCAAGCGAGTGTTGGGCCAAAATCGGAATAGTTCTTCTTTATTATCTGTACGATTGTTTGCTCTACCTTACCCTCAGTGAGTCTCGTCCCTCTTACCCCTCGAGATTGATGGATGAGATCACTACATCCTCCACTTTTCATTCTCTTTTTGAGCCTCTTTACCTGTCTCACGGATATATTCAATCTGATGGCTGCAACATATGCAGTTATCCCACCCTCAATTAACTCTTCCAACACTGTTGCTCGTAACCGTTCGATTGTTGTCATACTTCGCTCCTTCATAAGTTGGGTTCAAGATAAATTGATAGAGGGGAAACCCCATCATATCTTTTTACCTACCCCTGAGGGGGGTGACATTTTCGTCGAGTTAAGTATGACATTATCAAATGGGTGGGATAGGAGTAAAAGATTGAAATTCGTTAGATATTTTTTGTGATACAATGAGGAGAGTTCTATGAATAGCGTATTGACTGTGAACAATTTTTTCTTTTTCTATTTTACCCCTCATGCGGGCTGATTTTTTGTAAATAGAAAAAGAAAATCACCCCG
>JBBCAX010000007.1:0-2414 GCA_051382335.1 Deltaproteobacteria bacterium TL4 | reverse complement strand
ACATGGGGAACTCCTCCTAAAAAGTTTGTTTTGTTTGTACACAAACAGACTATTAGATTGTTCCTCATGTTTCAGGTCATTTCTGATTTTTTTGTTTTACACTGCTACAAATTTGGCGAAGGTATTGTTTAAAGAAGAGATGCCTATCATTTTTGACGATTACCTACCACAGTGGAATTTATGAACTATGAAAAATTGTGGAATGCATTGAAAGAAGAGATCGCTAGGATCAATATGCTCATTCAAATTCAAAATTTAATAGAAAGGTGGGATCTAGAATATGAATCCCTTTATTATCGAGGAACGTTTACTGAGGCTGAGCGATTGTTGAAATGCCTTAGAGAGGTAAAAGATGTCGTAAATGCGCCTGATGTCAAAGCAGAACAAACGAAATTATCTGCGGGCTAACTTGACATAGCCTGCAAGCGTATTGAGGACGCACAGAAACAGCTATCACTCTTTGATCCGCCTGAAGTCAAACACCAAAACAGGTAGAGATGTTTGCAGGCTAACGGTGAGTTCACCCGTGAGTGGGGGTGACGATGAATTTTGAAAAATGCTTGCTCGTTCAAACAACTGATTCATTTTGAGAATGCAACGCCCCACTCATCGGGTGTAACGACTGGTTGGGCTCGATTTCAGTCTACGTAGAATTCATGACGTACTCTTTCCACCACCCCTATCTGATTAAGAATTATGCTTCTTCGGTCAAAACTGTCATTACCTGTCTTTTGCCAAGCATAAGCCCATTCACAAATTGTAAGGCAATTTCTTCGCAACGGTTCACCTAGAAGAGATAATACTTCTTGCTCAGTCATACCTACATGAATCTTAGCAAACACCTCTTCAGAAAACCCAGGGGACCATCTTGTATCTTCCAAGAAATACAACAATGTTCGTGTCAGGGCACTACCGACATCGTAATGATACTGCACCATATTGTAAACGACAGAAGCCATCAATAAAACAAGTAATCCCGCTATCGTGATCCTTTTTTTCAAAGATATCATGCTTTCGCCATTTCAGAGAAATTATTGGATTTCTTTTGATCTGGCCGTGAACGTAGATAAGCTGGTCCACTTGAAGAATGGACAACAACAGCGTTGTCAATTTGCCCTTGCTCTGCAAGAGCGACTGTTTCAGATTTAGGGAGCCATCCAATTTCTTCAACGAAGTATTTTTCAATCGCCCCTGTTTTGCCCTTCTTTACATCCGTAACATATTTCATCGGTTCTCCCCAATCCTCGCTGGAATCATATGTTACCTCCTCAAATTGATTTTCTGGAACACGCCGCATAATACTAATATTAATCGTTAGGCCATTTCCGTAGTCATAAATGTCAGCGGTAGTCCCACTATAAATTTTCCACCATGATGCATGGTCATAAATCGATTTTCCGTCCACTCTTTTGAATCCATCCGCGTCTGTGTGTTTTGGAGACTTCCTTTTTGTGGCTAATAGGTGAGCAATAGCTTTGCCATTATCTGTTTCAACCACCCATAACGGAACTGAAGAGTAATTCTTAACCGTTCCTTTCAACCATTCCATATTCCTCCGTACGATAATCAGTTTTTTCGCTAAATGGCGTGATGTTTCTCCTTTCACACATCGACATCCGAAAGCCCAACGCTGAGCGTCAGCTACTACCGAAAGCGGGAGCAACTTGTTGGGCCGGCATGAGAGAAATCATCTTCATCAACAAGCGTTTAGGACTTGTGTAATCTTATAAGTCACACTGATAGGCGGCAAATTGCCATTCTGCACCGTATGCTTCCCCCAACATAATGAACCGATTACCTCCCATCTGTGCTGTTTTATTTCTTGCATCAGTGATCATATCATTTTTTTCCTTAGGATTCATATTGTCTCTGGCTTGCTTACCCCCAAGGCCACCAGTAAATCCTGCTTGCCAACGTAAATTCTGTGCAACCTCCGCAGTAGATTCACCGATTTTTTTACAATTTTGAACATCTGATAAATTGTATGCCTGATCAATTTTCATACCTTCTGGTGTAAGCTGATGTCCTGAACAACCAATGAATACCAAACATCCTACCATCCACATCCAAACTTGTTTTACTCGCATATTCCTCCGCAATTCGAGGTGATGCCCCAGTTTCATTATGCGAAACTGCTGAGACGTCGGAGCGTTCACGTGCCCAACGCTTAGCATGACTGGCACCCGTTTGAAATCGTCGCATGTTGAGCCGTCTTCGTGCGCTAAAAACGGCTGTTGGGTGTCCAGTCAATGCGTTTGGTACGCCCAGCATGGGCGTGATCTAATGGGGTGTAAGTCCCCTGTAGGAAAGCCACTGGCTTTCAATACTATGGAACCGATCATGCGGCACTGGCGGGAAACCAGCCAGCAAACAGCGAACAAACCGTGTTCCTAATGTTTTGAATATCATTAACT
>JBBCAX010000006.1:0-6039 GCA_051382335.1 Deltaproteobacteria bacterium TL4 | reverse complement strand
AAAAAGGGGTAAAACTCCTCAAAAAGGAGTTCCTGCCCTATCAGCAACGTTTAATCAGATCCTTGACCTTACCCAAATGGGATCTGTGGATCATACCGGCTGGTATTTTATTTTCTTCGTAATGCCTTAAAGCATTATGGATTGGTTTTTAAGCTAAAAATTTAACTCCGGATTCGCATATTAGTTTTATTTGGGTTAATTTTAATCGGTAATACCCCAAGATTTTCAAGATTCCATGTGATTGTTACTAAACTCAAATTATTTTCATACGAAATACAGTCAACCACAGTTTGAATTGACACCCCTGCTAATTCCTTAACTTTTCGTAATTTTTCATTTCTTATGAAAGTAAATATTGCCCATGCACCTGCTAGTACGATACCGGATGCTGCTACATAATGATAAAGATCTTCAGGACATAAAGACATATTTCTCCTTCTAGGCTAACGCCCAAGTTCAGCTGACCTGACCCAAGAAGGGATGAAAACCGAAGCCAGAAATGAGAAAATCACCCGATACTTTGCAGAAAAGCGAGGGGTCAGGGTCGGCTGCAACGATTTGTTGGAAGTCGGTTGTCTATCTCATTGAAAACTTCGATCTACCCGATCTACCGTATCATGAATATCAAAATAAATTGTCCGCCGATCTCTCCAATCATCATGACGTTCTTTGTCCCAAGTATACGCCCAATAACTCCAATATTCGGCAGTATCATCCGTTTTAATCAGAGGTTCTCCCATGATTCCTAAAACTTCCTCTTGGGTCATTCCAATACGGATTTTTGAAAAGCTTTCTTCGGAAAACTCGGGTGCCCATTCTGTATCTTCAAAATCGTATCGCCGTCGGATATCTCTTACTCCCCATTCATGAAACACGAGATCCCGACGAGCAAAATGATCGCTCGATTTTTTTCGGGCATATCCCCAATAACTGGAGGGTTCTGTTAATAAAAGGGGCTTCCCCAGAATTGATAAAACTTCATCTTTTGTCATCCCTGGATGAATTTTGGCAAACTTGTCTTCAGTGAATCCCAAGGCTACCTCGGATGCCTCAAAATGAAATTTTGATACTACCTCCCGAACCTTCCCATAACGGCCATAAACCACGGCCCGTGTCAAAAAATCATTTCTTCTTTTTCCCCATACATACTTCCAAACCTGACATTCGCAAGATCGAACAAGAGGTTCTCCAAGAACGGTTAAGACCTCTTTTTTAGTCATTCCAACTCGAATTTTTGAGAAATTCTCTTCGGAAAAATCCGGCGCCCATTCCGTATTTTCCAAGGGATAAAAGAGAACTCGATCAAACGCATTACTGAAATCATACTGATAGCGAATCATATTGTAGGGAACAAAAAGGGCGAACAGTAGCGTCATAGCAAGGAGACTGCCTATAAAACCATACCTGACTAAATGATTTTTTCTCATGGCCTCCTCCTTACAAATTGGCCATTTGAGAAAAGTTATCCGCCTTTCTTCGATCAGGACGTGAACGGAGATAAGGTTCTCCTTGTTTAGGACGAACCACCACTGCGTTATCGATTTCTCCTTGTTCGACTAAAGCAATGGCCTGCGATTTAGAAACCCAACCTCTTTTCTCGACTAAAAATTCTTCCAGTCTTCCGCTTTTTCCTCGTTTAGCCCCAATAATGTAAATAATAGGATCGCCCCATCCATTACTGTGGTTATAGTCTACTTCTCCACCAGGTACTGTCTCACCTGTTTTTTCATCTTTGATATTAAACTCATCATCATCTTTTTTGACCTTAATTCCAATAGTGAGTAATCCTTCTCCCCAATCAAAAATGTCCGCCGTTGAAAAGCTATAAATCTTCCACCAGTATGAATGACCGTCAATCAGTTTTTTATCAAACCGTTTGAATCCATCGGCGTCTATATGTTTAGGAGATTTTCGCTTAGAACCGAGTTTATGAGCAATAGGGTTCCCAGTATCTGTTTCAACCACCCATAAGGTTTTTGAAGAATGGTTTCGTACCATCCCTTTCAGATATCGCTTAAGTGTATTTTTTACCGACATGCTATGCTTTTCCTTTGATTGTTGATGATTCTTAGACTTCCAACGATTGAGCTAAGCTGCGGCAACCAAGGGACACTAAACGTAGGTCGTCCAAAACATGCCTTTTTGATGTGATTTTTTTGCCCACTTTTTGACCCTCTGAAAAATTGGAGGAAACCCGTAGAAAATAAGGGTTCGTGAGCCATTCTTGCAGGTCCATTTTTTGAGCAGGCTATTTTGGCCGATTTAGACGACCTACACTAAACGTTGCCGAAGCCGAACTCTGAAAAATTGGTTGTGAAATTTATGACGAGCACGCCTTGGTTGCCGTCAGCTTCAGCGACTTGTGTACGCCCAGCATGGGCATGAACTAATAGGGTGCAAGTCCCTTGTAGGAGAATCTCCTCTATAATGTAAATTATGGAGTAAACTACTAGCGAAAGGCAAGGGCAAAATCGTGAGATTTTGTCTAAAGGAAGCCCTGAGCAAAATTGCGAGCCGACGAACAGAAACATCATCTGAGGCTTAACCTGGAGGCGAGTTAGCACAAGATAACGAAGCCATCGAGATTCAACGGGTAAAGTAAATGATGCGGTTGCGCAGTGAAAGTTCATGTTTCTATCTGGGGAGATCCTCTCGACAAGCGGGAAATCCATTAGATGATTACATACCAGTGAGGCATCTGGTTTAACAAGCCTTGGCCTGATGAGTCGCTTTCAAACATCAGGAGCCCTTACGGGACGCCACGAAAACGAAAGCAAAATCATCTGAGGAGACTCAGCGGCTTTCCAAGCAATTGGAAGGTGGATTGATAGGAAGTCAGCAGAAACCATAGTAGTCAAATGCCTGTCGTAATGGTCAGGACAAGGCGAAGGGTTGAACATTAATCCGAGGTATAGTTATGAACCACTTGAAAACATCAGAAACGTCCCTGAGCAGGGATGATGTTCTACAGCGTGAAATCAAACGAGCCTTAAATGAGGACCTATTTGAGAAAATGCTCAGCGCTGAAAATATGAGCAAAGCATGGAAACAGGTGAAGTCCAACAAGGGCAGCGCCGGAATCGACGGGATGACCATTGATGAATTTCCAAGTTTTGCGAAACAGCATTGGCGTCAAATCCTAGCGAGTCTACGCGATGGAAGTTATCATCCACAACCCGTTTTACGGGTGAGCATTGACAAACCCGATGGCGGTAAACGCGATCTGGGAATTCCCGCGATCACGGAAAGAGTGATTATGCAAGCCATTGCTCAAGTTCTAACTCCGCTGTTTGATCCCGGATTCTCTGAATACAGTTTCGGGTTCCGCCCGAATCGTTCGGCGAAAATGGGAGTTGAACAGGTGAGGGATTACATTAAGGAAGGTTACAAAATCGCTGTGGACATGGATTTATCGAAATTTTTCGACAGAGTGAATCACGATATTTTGATGACCCGACTTGGACAAACCATCAGAGACAAACGGTTACTTCGCCTCATTGGACTGTTCTTACGAGCAGGAGTAATGATCGACAATCAGTTTGCTAAAACCCATCAAGGTGTTCCGCAAGGCAGCCCTCTTTCTCCCATTTTGTCAAATATCGTCCTAGACGAATTAGATAAGGAACTGGAAAAAAGAGGGCATCGCTTTGCGCGCTACGCCGATGATAGTATTGTTTTAGTGAAAAGTCTCAGAGCTGGCAAAAGAGTTTTAGCCAGTATTACCCAGTTTGTTGAAGGGAAGTTGAAGCTCAAGATTAACGAGGAGAAAAGTCAGGTCGTTCCGGTCAATAAAAGTAAATTCTTAGGGTTTACTTTTAACCGGGGGAAAATCGCTTGGCACCCCAAAACGGTCGAAGCCTT
The DNA here is from genome assembly GCA_051382335.1 of Deltaproteobacteria bacterium TL4. Lineage (GTDB taxonomy): Bacteria > SAR324 > SAR324 > SAR324 > NAC60-12 > JBBCAX01. Next base: position 2,178 of record JBBCAX010000006.1, on the reverse strand, counting down.
TAAACGTAAAGTGAGAAGGTTGACTAACCGAAATTGGGGCATTTCGATGGAAGTTCAAATCGCGAAACTCAGCCAGTATCTACGGGGATGGGGGAACTATTTCACCATCGCGAACACTTATCAGCGGTGCGTGGATTTAGATCACTGGATACGGAGACGTATTCGGATGTGCTATTGGAATCAATGGCGAAAACCTAGAACCAAAATAAGAAATCTGCTGAGGAGGGGAGTCCCGCTTAAAATGGCGATTGATTGCGGTATCACGAGTAAAGGCCCGTGGCGTTCGTCGAAAACCCAAGGGATTCAACATGGACTCTCAAATAAGTATTTGGCCGATCAAGGATTAGTCTCGCTGAGAGACATCTGGATCGCTACTCATTATGGTTAGTGAACCGCCGGATGCGGACCCGCATGTCCGGTGGTGTGGGGAGTGAGGGAGAAAAACCCTCGCTTACCCGATTGGGCTGGATAATGCCGGGAACTCCATCAAAAAAAGGAAATACCCAATTTCCCTATAATTTCAGGTTATGCTACTGGGAGTAATTTTTCTGAGAATTTCTGTCTGTACTTCTGGATGAAATTCTTCGTAAATGGTATTTGATCGCACATTATTTTTCTCTTGCGGTTTTGGTATGACAAACCGATCACGACATAACCAAACCACGTTTCGCCCTGTTGAAATTAGATTTCCCGTATCTGAGTCTGTACGAATGATACTGTCTCGAATTATTCCAATAGCTTTTATAGTGATGTCAGCACTACCAAATGCTGACGCCTTGATATAAACGATGTCCCCAACTTTTAGCGATTTGAAATAATTTTGTAATTCTGGAGCATCTGTACTACTCCACCCTACTCCAACTATGTTATTCAGGATAAAATCATCGCTTACATCTGTTTCATGGAACGCTCCGACTCCGTAAATTGCCATATCCTGTCTCCCTCTGAAAATGTAAAATCTGGTGTGAACTTAATATCAGATTATATTATCCCTTCATATTGCTAGTTTAGCAACCACCCACCATTACAGCGGGTGGTGTGATTTTATATGCCCACCTTAGATGGTAGGCAAAGGGGTTTACGTTTGGCTCTCTGCCTGGTCTGAGCTTTCATTTTGCTCACTCTTTTTAAAAAATGCTAGATAAACAGCACCTCCCAAAGAACCCACTATGGCACTTGCGCCAAGTACAAAAGCTTCCCATCCCAGCTTAAAACCAATCTGTTTGATAAATATATCTACTGGCCCACTACCGCTTACAAAAAAGGACTGAGAATTGTACCAATTCATGAGAGGTGAACGAACAAGCTTAATGCCATAAAAGGTAGCCCATGCTACGTAAATCCCGATTACTCCCATTAATATCATATCCATAATTACCCCTGTAAAACACAGGTTTACCCCAGTTTATATTAACAAAAATGCTGAACTCATTCGTCGGAGCGTTTCACGCTAAGCCATCGAGGTAGAAACAGCCAGTTACCCAACTGCCCCCTCACGGATCCCGGCGTGCGGAATTACCGCACCGGGCTCTTCAAAGTTGTTCGCTTCGCACACGGCTTCACAATACTCAGAAAGGATGACCGATGTGAGGTTTTAACATTGAAAAGTCTTTGAGTAATTCACTAAAGCTTCTCCACGTATAACTTTGCCGTTGACTGCTCCGGTTGAGGCATTTGAACAAGATCAACCTGATCTGAAAAAAATAATCACTGAGGCTCTCGTAGTTCCCCCTGAGACCATAATAGTTCCAGTACCCTCGCAGCTTTTGGTTAAGTTTTGAGAAGAATTCAGCTTTTGGCAACCGACAATGCTTTTTACACCACTGAGTGAACCGGGTGATTGACGCACGGAACTTGTCACGGGCAGTGCGACGCTTTAGAACAGGATTGCCCCATCGGTTCAAACCCCAACAGAACTCAAAACCCAGAAAATCAAAACTAGTCTTTGACTTTTTGTCGAATCGAAACATCTTGGTCTTATCGACCGCCACTTCCAATCCATATTTTGCCAGTCTTAGCGGCAACACTTTATAAAAGCGTTGGGCCTCACTTATTCAAAGGCGCACACAAAGTCGTCCGCATATCGACAGAGATATCCTTGACCTTTGCAGTGCGCTTTGACGACTTCCTCAAACCACACATCCAGCACATAATGCAGATACACGTTGGCGAGTATGG
>JBBCAX010000005.1:0-1391 GCA_051382335.1 Deltaproteobacteria bacterium TL4 | reverse complement strand
GTTGAGGGTATTGAGGTTATTCCCGTGAAAGACCTTTTTGAAACTGTTAAATTTCTTGAAGGCGAAAAAAATATTTTGCCTCACAAGGTTGATCTGAAAGAGATATTTGATAACAGCAGAAATTATGAGTTGGATTTTTCAGATGTTAAGGGCCAGGAGCAGGCAAAGAGGGCGTTAGAGGTTGCGGCCGCGGGTGGGCATAATGTCATTATGGTCGGCCCTCCGGGTTCAGGAAAGACCATGTTGGCCCAGCGGTTCCCGACGATCCTGCCGGATTTTGGGCTGGAAGAGGCGTTGGAGACGACTAAAATTCACAGCGTGGCGGGAATACTTGCCTCTGAAAAAGGACTGATAGCGGTACGGCCTTTCCGGTCGCCGCATCATACCATATCAAGTATAGCGCTTACAGGCGGCGGTCAGTATCCCCGCCCCGGTGAGGTAAGCCTTGCGCATCACGGCGTTTTATTTTTGGATGAACTGCCGGAATTCAGCCGGAGCGCGTTAGAAGTTTTGCGCCAACCGCTTGAAGATGGCATCGTAACAATTTCCCGCGCGGCGGCGTCATTGACATACCCCGCGAGGTTCATGCTGACCGCAGCGATGAATCCCTGAAGTTGTGTTGCCTTCGTGAGGTTATTTCGGAGGTAGATGGAAGGTAGCATAGGTTTATTGTTATGTCATCGGTTCCGATGATGATCTTGTCGGTAACGTTCTCGATGACTTTGCGTTTTTCTGCGGTTTCTAGTTCCGGCCATTGGGTATATAGGTCTTTGGCTTCGTTTACGATCTGACCGGAGGAAAGGTATTGAATTCTCAAGAAATCTATCTCCGCCTGGATCTCCGGTATTTGTTCCTCTTTCTGCTTTAATCTCTCTTCCAAAGGCTTGTATTGCTTCCCAAAGCCCTCTTTTGTTATCTGGTCGGCGATATAGGCTTGGTATATTTTGTCCATTTCCCGTTCGATCTTCTTCTTTTCTTCTTCAGCGGAGCGCAACAGTTCTTCTTTCGTTTTGATTGTCTGGTCAGCTTTGTCTAAATAATTGGTTATTTCGTCCGAAGAGAAGAAAAATTGTTTGAGCTGATGATGAAATAAATCTTCCAGATCAGTCATCGGTATTTTATTCTTGCATTTCAAACAGGTGTATTTTATCGAATCAGAAGGAATGTACATTTTGTTTCCGCAATGACACACTGCGTAACCTGTAAACAAATGAACAGCCTTTTTGGACGGTTTTTTGTTTTTCTTTTCTCTTTCGTTCAGGATGTGATTACACCTGTCCCAGATTTCTTCGGAAATAATAGGTTCAACCTTTCTTATGACCCAGTCTTTTTCTGGCTTTAAAACCCACTTCTTTCCGTCTCCAAGGCTTTTAGAATAGTTTGCCTTGTAT
>JBBCAX010000004.1:0-42658 GCA_051382335.1 Deltaproteobacteria bacterium TL4 | reverse complement strand
AAATGAACAGCCCTGGGCCAAAACCAAAGAAAGGCCTTCGCCTTTCTGGCCAAAGCAAGCTTTGGCACTCCTGAAACAGCGTTGTTTAAACGGATCTCGCGACAGGATGAGTTTTCTGAATTTATTTAATGAACGTCTATACACGAGACCTTCCCATGAAAAAATCCACTCAAGACACAATTCATAATCCGCACGATAAGCTTTTCAAAACGGTCTTTTCTGATACCAAAGAAGCCGCGAGTTTTCTTCAGAGTTATCTGCCCTCGGAGTTGGCGGAAACACTCGATTGGAGTTCCATGCGATTGATTGAAAAGGAATTTATCTCCGTTTATCTTTGAAAAGCCTCGGTGGAGTTGTGGCCGTAATTTTTACGAAAATCCAGAACCCTGCCAGTAGATTGGAGATATCGTGTAAGGAGCGAATGTTCCAAAGGCGTGTCAGAAGGTACCGAGGACTTAGATAAAAAGAACGATACGCACGAATCACCCAACGATGGATTTCTTCCGCAGGCAGTCCCGGGAGGTCTACCGTAGAAATCTTGTTGCTGACAATGGCATAATCTTCCCACTTCAGGTTTTTTCTCAGATAACCGGCTTCTTTCACCATGCGGTAAAATTCGGTTCCAGGATAAGGGCTTGCTTGAAAAAACGCAACGGTATCCGGATTGCAGCGTTTCGCGAGTTTGATGGTTTCTTTGAGGGTTTCCGGTGTTTCGCCCACATGCCCAAGCACAAAACTGGCTCCCACTTTGATTCCCGCCTGTTTAATGCGTCGAACGGCTTCAGCCGATTTGGCAAGATCCAGACGTTTATTCATAGCTTTGAGAACGTCCTGGGAACCTGATTCCAATCCCATCGCAATTTTTTCACAACCCGCTTTTTTCATTAAACGCAAGAGTTCCAAGTCCAAAGAGTAGTCCGCACGGCTCATACAAATCCAGCGAATAGGGAGCTTTTTTTCAAGGAGCAATTCACAAAAGCGTTGCAGTCGACGTTTATTGGCCGTGAAGAGGTCATCGTTAAAGTTAAATTCCTTGGCTTGATAGTTTTGGATGATTTCCTGTATTTCTTCGATCACATTTTCGGGGCTTCGCTCGCGGTATTTCCGAGTCCACATCATATCGGACAAGCAATAGGTGCAATGAAAAGGGCAGCCTCGGGAAGAGACAATATTGATAGAAGCTTCTTCAGATAAGGCTTTGGTAGGAGGTGCTTTATACAAATGCATCGGTAACAAATCCCTTGCGGGAAAAGGCAGCTTGTCCAAATCCTGAATCAAAGCTTGATTTTGAGTGCGATGAGGAACTCCCTTGTCATTGAAACAAATCCCGGGGATGGAATCGAAACCTGTGCGATTCACGATGGCGTCATAAAGATGAACCAACGTTAACTCGCCTTCCCCGATCACAGCGGCAGCAACGCCAGGAATCATTGCGGACTCTTCAGGAAGGCCCGTGGCGTGAGGACCTCCGATAATCACAGAGACAGAGGGAAACTGAAGCTTGATACGCTGGATCAATTCGGTAATCACGTCAAATGAGGGTGTTGTGGTGGTAATCCCTAGGAGTTGCGGTTGGACCTCCGCGATCTTTTCCAGCGTTTCTTCATAACTGAGTCCATAGGCTTCCGCATCCAGAATGGTGACTTTCGCGTCCAGGCGTTGTTGTCGCAAGTAAGCGGCGAGGCATGCCAAATTCAAGGGAGCCGAGGAACCGCCATGCCCCTTCATGCCCGCATAGCGATTGAAAGATGTATTGATCAGAAGCGTGTTCATAGTCCCTTTGAAAGTTTGATGCACAGAGACAGGTCTTTTTTAAAGTTTTGTAAACGAGGGCATAGACATAACACCGAATCTGTCAAAGGGAAACTCAAAAAGGAATATTGCCAAAGTCACAGATGAAGCTTGCTCTGCTACAGAGATTTTGATAGAGAGATTAAGTCTGCTTAAGACAAACACCATTAGAAACGATAAAATAAATCAAAGTATTATCTTTGGTTACTAACCATGAGGAGATAAACTATGAGCAAAACGGCAATTCTCGAAGTTGAGGGAAAACGGATAGGAATACCCTTGGTTGAGGGAACAGAAAAAGAAGTGGCTCTGGACATTTCAAATCTGCGACAAGAAACAGGTATGATTACCATTGATCCAGGTTTTGTCAATACAGGTTCATGTTCGAGCGAAATCACTTTTTTAGATGGAGAAAAAGGGATTCTCCGCTATCGAGGGTATCCCATTGAGCAACTTGCGGAACAGTCCAGTTTCATAGAAGTGAGTTACTTATTGATTTACGGAAAACTTCCAACCCAAGACCAGTTGGCAGAATTTGAGAATAATATCACACGGCACACCTTACTGCATGAAGATTTAAAACATATTTTTAAAGCGTTCCCTGGGAAAGCTCATCCTATGGCCATTCTGTCCAGTGTGGTCTCCGCACTATCCGCGTTCTATCCGCTTTTTGAGCATTCGGATCAGGAGTCGATAGATCTGACGGTCTCCCGCTTGATGGGTAAGTTACCCACTATCGCAGCCTGGGCTTACAAGAAGAGTGAAGGGTTGCCCTTCATCTATCCTAACAATAAGTTGAAGTACAGTGCGAATTTTCTGAACATGATGTTTGCCTTACCACCGCTGGAGTATGAAGTTCCTGAACTTTTTGCGAAAGCGTTGGATGTGTTGTTGATTTTGCACGCGGATCATGAACAAAACTGCTCGACTTCTACGGTTCGTTTGGTGGGCAGCAGTAAATCCAACCTTTATTCTTCAATCTCTTCAGGCATCTCGGCCTTGTGGGAACCCTTACATGGTGGCGCGAATCAGACGGTACTTGAAATGCTACTGGAGATTCAAGCCGACGGAGGCCATGTTTCCAAATTTGTAGAAAAAGCCAAAGACAAGAATTCCAGCTTTAGATTGATGGGATTTGGGCATCGTGTCTATAAGAATTTTGATCCTCGAGCAACCATCATTAAAAGGTATTGTGATCAAATGTTGGACGCCGTAGGGAATGATCCGTTGTTGGATATTGCCAGGGAATTAGAAGAAAAAGCACTGAAAGATGCCTATTTTATAGATAAAAAACTCTATCCGAATGTTGATTATTACAGTGGCCTTATTTATAAGGCCTTAGGATTTCCTATTCAAATGTTTACACCCTTGTTTGCCATAGGACGTTTGCCCGGGTGGATTGCTCATTGGACAGAAATGAGCCAAGGACCCACGAAAATCGGACGTCCCCGACAGGTGTATACCGGAGCAACAGAAAGAGCTTATGTTCCGATCACTAGTCGTTCTTAGGGAAGTCTGGCAAGAGTTGTTCTTCAAAGTTTAACCGGGAATGTTATTAAAATGCTCCATCATTTAAAACTGTCAAAAATTCAGTTTTTGGCGGTTTTCTTTATGATCATCGGCTTTGATACGTCTATAATAGCAGCTCCTCCTGTGATGCTTGAAAGTCATCAGAAATCCTATGTTTTGGGATTGCACCTGGATCTTCTTGAGGATCAGAAGGGGTTGTGGACTCTTGAGGATGTGACACGGCCAGAGGTTTTGAGTCAGTTTATTCCCAGCACTGAACCCTCACCAAATTTTGGTTTCACCCAATCGGCGTATTGGATAAAAGTTCAAATCAACTCTCCCTTTCCGATGCCTCACCCCATGTTGCTGGAGGTCGGATATCCTCATCATGATCGTATTGATCTTTATCTTCCCTCGACTCCTGAACTCTTTGTGATCAAACAAGCAGGAGATCTGTTTCCTTTTGAAAAACGGGATCTGCTGTATCACAATTTTATTTTCAACCTGGTCTTACCGCCCCTGCAATCACAGACGTTATATTTGAGGTTTCAAACGCAAGGCTCCCTGTCTTTGCCTTTAACGCTATGGGAATCGCAAGCGTTCTCTGAAAAAGTCAATCAGGAACAATTTGGCTTTGGGCTCTTTTTTGGAATTATGCTGGTGATGGGGTTGTACAATCTATTCATCTACTTTGTGATTAACGATAAAACCTACATCCACTACGTTCTTTACATTGGCAGTTATATTCTTTTTCAGATGTCGGTGAATGGGTTTGCGTTTGAATACCTTTGGCCCAATTTCCCCCAATGGGCCAATATCAGTCTTCCCATGTTCTTACCTTTTTTCGCGATTTTCGCCCTGATCTTTTGTCGCAGTTTTTTAGAAACACAAACACATTTACCAGTCTGGGACAAGTTTCTTTCGGGCTACATGGTTGTTTTGTTCGCCGCGATGTTTCTGCCTTTAGTGTTTAACTACGCGATTGCCATCAGACTCACGACTGTGCTTGTGGGAGCCGGGCCGATCTTTGCCTTTCCCTTAGCCTTTGTGAGTTGGAAAAATGGATTGAAAACGGCACGGTTTTTCTTAATTGCGTGGAGCGCTCTCATGGTAGGAGGCTTCGTTTACGCCTTAAAAGCGTCAGGGCTATTACCTAGCGTTTTTGTCACAGAATACGCTTTTCAAATCGGTTCGGTAATGGAGGTTGTTCTTTTATCGTTAGCCCTTGCGGATCGTTTCAAAATCATACGTTTGGAAAAAGAAAAGGTGCAAGCGGAAGCGTTAGAACAACAACGGCTAGCCAATGAACAACTGGAAAGCAAAGTTTCTGAAAGGACAAAAGCGTTACAAAACTCGCTTTTCAAACTCGACCATTCCAACAAAGTTTTTCAAACGCTTTTGGAAACAAGCACGGCCTTAACTCATGCGAAGAAACTCGAAGAAACCCTGCACTTTACCCTGAAACAATTTTATGAACTGTTTGAAAGCTACAATTTTGGAATCATCATTGATGGAGGCCACGCGGAACTCATCGAATGTAAATCGTTCGTGGGGATTTCGAAAGACAAACAAAACCTTCTGATTGATCATAATGCAAGCCTGTTGGAATTGGCAACTCAATCGTTGATGTCGTCACCTGGACAGGCCTCGGGGGAGGGAAACGGTGAAGTTGATTTAATGCGCGAGTCTCAGGAAAACTATCTGAAACACCTGACCGTGTTTCCAATGATCGATAGTAATGAGCATGTCATTGGAAAGCTGATTATTGAGGGACCCTCGTTAACGCAAGACAACGTCAATGTCATGTTGTTATTTTTGGAGCAGGTGACCATTTTTTCAGAAAACAAACTGTTGAACAGACAACTTGTCAAAATGGCGAATACGGACGCGCTGACAGGAATCTTCAATCGTGCCTATTTTGAAAGGGAATACCACAAAGCCATCCAAACCGCAAAGGAGTCTCCAGAACGCATTTTTTCAATGATGGTGATTGATGTCAACGGTCTTAAGAGGGCCAATGATGTGTTTGGTCACAAAACAGGGGATTTGTTGATTGATAATGTTGTAAAACTGCTGAAGTCCGTTTGTCGACAGACAGAAATTTTAGCCCGTGTTGGCGGCGATGAGTTTGTTGTTTTATGCCATGGGACTACTCAGTCCGGGATTCAAACCTTATTAGAGCGGATCAGGATCCAGGAAAAAGACACAAACATGATCGCCAAACACCCCAATGGGTTGACTGAAGTTCTCCCCATCAGGATCAGTATTGGCACGGTCAGTTCCGATGAGTGCGCTGTTGAAGAAATGTATCAAGTTGCTGATGAGCGGATGTATCAAGACAAACAAGCCTATTATGAAAAAAAACGCGAGATCGGTAATTCCTAAAATAAACAACAGAGGCTACAATTATAAAAAAGCTTTTTGACAAGCCTCACTTCTTTTGTTAAGAATCCCTTTAGAGGGCTTGCTGGTTCTTTAAAGAGTCCTCCTTTGTTGTTAGAAAAGGAGGGAGGCGTCTTTGAACCTTTATGGCCGAACACCTCTGGAGTCCAAGGATCAGATTGTGGGCTTCCTGAATGAGTATAACCTTCGTTATAGGAAGATTAAAATGAAAAGTGATCATCCCTGTTTTCAATCATTGTTATTTTGTGAGATTTTGACCTTAATACTGGTCCTGTTTGTTTTGACACTGGGTGGGTGTGGATCCGAAGACGCGGAAAAATATAAAAAAATGGCAGAAGAACAATCCACAAAGCTCTTCGAGCTAAAGCAACAGCTTCATGAAGCGGAAAATAAACTTCAGAATGCAGAGCAGCAACCGTCTGTTAAAGACCTCAAAGACTCCGTAGGGACTCTAACCGCACAGGTAGAACAGGCACAAAATCGTGAGAAACAGTTGATCGAGCGTGAAAGTGAACTCAATCATACGATTGCCGCACTTAAAACACAGCTCGAACAGGCGCAGAATCGTGAAAGTACCTTAATTGACGAAAAATCGGTTCTGGTACAAAAAATGGTGATTATGCAAAAAGGAGTCGGAGGACAAATGCCTCAGAAAGATCAGAAAACCAATAAAACAGTGATGACCGCACTGACTAACTCCTTAAAAAAAGAAATCGAATCGCAACAAGTTAAAATATCAGAATTTTCCGAAAGAACCGTGGTTCGCTTGGAAGAGAAAGTTTTATTTGATATTGCTACGGCCACCCTGAGTGAATCAGGAATTCAGTTGTTGAAAGAAGTAGGCCAAAGTTTGAAGCAGATTAAAAACAGAGATATTCAGGTGGAAGGTCATAGTGATTATCAAAAAATAAGAAGCGTGGAACTCAAAGAGGTGTTTCCTACCAATTTAGAGCTTTCTACGGCCCGAGCGCTCAGAGTGGCCCGTTATCTCATTGATGATGTCGGCCTTCGGGCTTCTCGAGTATCGATTGCGGGATACGGCCCCCATCATCCCCTTATTAACAAATGGACGCCTGAAGTCTTACAAGGAAATCGTAGAGTCGAAATTGCGCTTTTGATTCCGCAAAAAATAGAACCGTAGCGAGCCACAAACTTGGGTGATTATCCGGGAATGGGTTGTTAGGAGGGGTTGCGAAACAGCCCCCTCAAAGTGTCTGGGAAAATGAGAGTTCGTGAACACCACCCAGTTGAAGCGTTTCACACAGTACAGGGTGAATCAAGCAGAACCTTAGATAACGATACATCAATTTTGAGAATGTCCGATGTCGAATCAAAATGAAAATGAAAGTGAAAGTGAAAGTGAAAGTGAAAGTGAAAAAATCATGCAGTCGTTGAACACACTGGGTGAATGGATGGATAAACTGTCAGATGAGGCCAACAAACCGGTAAAGCATAATCCGATACCCGTTAGTCCTTTTGACGTCGTTAATCATTTGGCGGATAAGTTTTTTGATTTTACCATTATGGTCAGACGGCAAAAAGAAAAAATCGAATGTCTTTCTGAACTCTTTGAAAAATTGGAGACCTATAAAGACCCTAAGGAAGTCGTCAGACATGCGTTTTCACTCCTTGGAAAGTATATGTACGCCAGCGATATGGTTTTGTATGCCCTCGAGGAAGGGCAATATGTCGCTATGGAAGAAGCCTTTGTGGGCGTACTCAATCAGCCGTTAAACAACGAAATCGTAGAGTTCATTTTTGCGGATGGCAATGAAGTTCAACGTTTTAATCACATTGATGAAAACAACGATCTCTTTCAATATTATAAGGATCCTGAGGGAGAGATTGATCGTGCGAATTTCCTGTTTGTTCGTGTTAAGGGCAGCGGCAAAATATTTTGCTTCTTCCAAAGTCCAGGAAGTCGAGGCTTTGATCAGGCGGATGTTGAATTTTGCAAATCCATGCTCAAGCAATTAAAATTATTGATAAAAAATCTGCTTTTAATTAAAGAAGATATTCGCTTGGAAGAAGAATTAAAAATTGCCGGATTGGTTCAACAAAAACTCCTTCCCAAGAAGCTTCCGCACATTTCTAATCTGGATATTGCCACCTTTTATAAATCCGCGGCCGAAACCGGAGGAGATTGGCATGGATTTGTTCAGATGAAGGATTCCTTGTACGTATTTGTGGGCGATGTTACGGGCCATGGCGCACCTGCTGCGATTATTACGGCGACGGTCTATGGAGCCTATCAGGTTTTAACCAATAAAATGGAAAAGGGAGAAATCGTTTCTACCGATGAAATTCTAAATTACCTGAATGCGGTCGTTTGTGCCTCAGGTCAGGGAGAATTTTTAATGACGTTTTACGCACTCCGAATTAATTTGAATACGGGGGCCATGGAGTTTTCCAACGCGGGACATCCTTTACCTTTCCATTTACGGTCCGATCAAAAAAGTGTGAAACATCTTTATGCGGCCAATTCGCCCTTAGGACATGAGGAAAGCGTGGTCTATGACAGACATGAGGGACAATTGCTTCGAGGTGATATTTTAATACTTTATACCGATGGTTTAGTGGAAAATGAGAATGGAGATGGCGATATTTTAAGTGCGAATAAACTACATCGGTTTATCAAAAAGTATTATGCACAATATGACGACCAAGTCAGCAGCACAAGTTTGCTACAGGAAATCCTGGATCAAGTTGATGGAAATGTAGTCCTGCCTATTGAAGATGACCTGACGGTGGTTTGTATTCGACAGACTGAAGCTTGGCCGAATCGGTAGAAGGCCCAAACTCGGGATAAAAAATTTGACATGCAAGGCGTGTTTCTCAATATGAAAGGCTATAAAGTATAGTGCTCAAGGAAAGTTTTGTCCTGGGAACGAGGGCGTCCCGCCCTCCGATGCGGGCAAAATGCCCTCATTCCCGGGACAAAACTTTTCTGGACAGCTATATAGTCTTGATAACACATGATGGAGTTTAGAATGGCCGATGTATTAGTTGTAGATGATTCCAGTGCCGTAAGAAATGCGGTTGCGGGATTCCTTGTAGAAAATCAAATTGATGTGGTGACGGCGGTTAATGGTCTTGACGGCATTGCCAAATTAAAGAAAGACTCCAAGATTAAACTGATTATTACCGATATCATGATGCCTGAAATGGACGGCATGACGATGCTGGACAAGATCAGGCATGAAATGGGAAATCAGGAAGTGAAGATCTTGATTTTGACCAATGAAAATACCCCTGAATTCAAACAGAAATGCAAACCCTTAAAAGTAAGGGCCTGGATTGTTAAACCTTTTGACGGGCCCAGTGCCTTGTCTGTAGTCAAACGCCTGATTGGGGATTAACCTTTGAGCCGCATCCGATAATCCTCATGAGCTCGAGTTAAATGAGGACTATAACAAGGATCATGCTCCACATATTGATACCATTTATGTCTCAGGTACTCAAAGGCATGGACAAATTGTGCTTGCTTTTCAGGAGTGTTGTCTTGTCCCCGGCTTTTGGATTCATGATGAGAGAGTTTGACATGAGGCAGATACACATTATGATATCCCTTGGCCACCATGCTCAGGCATAAATCCACGTCATTATAATGTCCCGCAAGCGCTTCTTCAAAATGACCAACTTCGTCAAAGACTTCCCTACGACACATCAGGCACGCCGCTGTTACCGCGGAATAGTTATTGATGCTCCAGACTTGCCCAAAGTAACCAGGTCGTAGCGGCAGTTCTCCCCGATGACTGTGAGCCGCAGCGCCTCCGAGTCCAAGCACCACGCCAGCATGCTGAATGGTCCCGTCAGGATAGAGCAAGAGTCCTCCAACTGCGCCAATAGAGGGACGTTGAGCTTGTTCCACCATCGCGTCGATCCAATCGGGTGTGAGCACTTCTGTATCATTATTCAAAAAGAGCAAGTAACGGCCTGTGCTTTGGGAGACGGCAAAATTATTAAGTTTTGAGTAATTGAAGGGGATGTCCAAAGGATAGCACCGAAATCGTTGGGGTTCGGACTGTTTCCATTTTTCGATCAGTTTAAAGGTTTGAGGCTCAGTGCTTCCATTATCAATCAAAATGACTTCATAATTCGGATAGGTGCTTTTTTCAAAAATAGAGCGTAAACACCGGTCCAGAATAGGACTCAAGTCCCGGGTAGGGATGAGAATGCTTACCCGCTCATAAGACTTGATCTGGTACCTGATTTGATAAAATCCGAGCAAGTTTGGAATGCCGGTAACCGTACCTGGTTCATTGCGGCGGAGCATTGCGTCAGCCAGTGCCTTTTCTGCCGCTATAAAAGCATAGGGTTTCACATTATCGGGGCCAATCGCTGTTGAATCTTTGTGCATACGCCAATGATAGAGGACCTCCGGAATATGAAAAATCTGGTCTGTTTGTTCCGTAAATCTCAAGACCAGATCATAGTCTTGAGAACCTTCATAACCCGGGCGAAAACCGCCAATCTGTTGAATCATGGATCTTCGATAAACTCCCAAGTGGCAGGTGTACATTTTGGTCAAAAAAGAATCCGGACACCAGTCCGGTTTGAAATAGGGGGACTTCAGACGATTGCGTTCATCGACTTTATCTTCATCGGTGTAGATCATGTCCGCATGAGGATGTGTATTCAGAAAAGAGGCAACTTCATATAAGGCATGGGGCGTCAGCAAATCATCATGATCCAAAAGTGCGATATAATCGCCACTTGCCAAGACCAAAGCGGAATTGGAGGCCTGAGAAATATGGCCATTATTCTGGCGAAACACAACTTTAATTCGAGCATCCAGTGAGCGGTAATGCTCAAGGAGTTGGTGTACATAAGGTTTGGTGGAAGCATCATCCGCAATACAAAGTTCCCAATCGGGATAGGCCTGTTGAAGTACCGATTCAAGGGCTTCCCGAAGAAACCGTTCCGGAGGGTTATAGACAGGCATCACAATACTAATGAGAGGACGAAACCTTAAGGTATCCACCTGCTGTCGCCTTTTTTTCAGGTCTGCGGTTTTGGGATAGTGACGCAGTAACCACACGTAGTAATAAGGATCATCACTGATTGGAATGCCCTTTAAGCCTTTTTGGATGATTCCCGGAAACGTGTCCACAATCGCCACAAAGCCTTTGAAGCCGATACGTCCCAGTCGATCAAGGATACGTTTAAGGACTTCTTTCATGACATGACGCCAGCCAAATTGCTGGTAGAGGTTTTTCCAAAAAGGCCAGCGTTTTTTAAATGGAGCCACCAAGGGAATCCAAATAGAAGCCTGTAAGGTGTGCTGCGTTCGTTGCGTTAAGCGCTTGCTTACGGAGCGGATATTCCTGATTTTTTCCAAAGACTTAACGATTTTGTTTTGATGCTCAAGGGTTGAAACCGCCTGGTCATAAAGGGTCGCAATCGTACTGAGTTGCGCTAACAAGGGTGCGGCTTCACGAGGATAATTAGGCGGAGCATAGTTTTCCAATTTCTGCCGATAAGTCTCAAAATCCTGTCCCAAATATAGGCTTGTTTGTTTCTGAAATTCCCACTCCCATTGAAGATAATTACTCCATTGTGACTCTGTGAGGGATAAGTGGAGCATGTTGAAACAATAATTACAGAATTTTCGAAGTGAGGGTTCAGGGAGTTGCGCTAACAAGGTTACCTGCAACCAGCGGAAGAGCCAATGATAGATATAAATCAGTCCTCTACACAAAATGTATTCAATCGGCAGCGTTTCGCGATAGTTCCATTCCCGATCAAATAGAATCAACTCTCCTGTTGCGGTTTCCATCAAATTCCACGGAACACAATCCACATAATCACCAGGAAGATGACCTTTCTTTATCTCATATTTTGACGCTTCTTGAATTAAAAAATCATGCCACTGTTGAAGCACTTTTTTCCAAGCGTTGATGGACTCGGTTGAGGCTCTGAGGACATGTTCCATCAGTGGCGTCCCTGTAATAAACGGAGTTTCTTCATAAGCATAGTGTGCCAAAGGAGTGGTCTGGATACTAGGCTCAAGTAATTCGGGGTAGAGAGGACTTCGTTTGATTTGAAATTGATGATTGTCGACACAAAGTTGAACTTCCGTCATATAAGGCTTGGCACGGTTGACGCTATATTTTCGGACCAACCATTTTGATCCGAGAAACCGCTTGATGGTGCGTTGGGATCTGCCTGCCAAAACCAGAAAGGAATTGGCGGTTTCACCAAGCAACCCATTGGACTCTAACTCTTTGGCCGCGAGAAATTCCTGAAAACCTTTGACGCGTGAATTGCCATAATTTTCAGATCCACCATAACTCAGCCATTGGTATAAAAAGGGAGGGTGATTTTGATAGTCAGGGCTTGAAGTTTTCATGACCCCCTGTGGCAATTTGTAATCAGGGAAGGGGTAGAGAAATTCCATGCATTCCAAGCCTGCGGATTGGAGCAATTGTGTTAATTGTTTTTTACCAAAAGTACGCATAGGTGTCCTCGAATCATAGCCCTCAATCCCTTTATAGGTCACCCCTGTATGTTCCTCAACACAACCGTCAAAGTATTTCAGTCCTAACTGATTTTCAATGGCGAGGATGACAATCCCCTCCTCAGTCAAATGCTGCTGTGCCAATTCCAAAACAGTTTGATAGGGTGACTTGGCGTTGATATACG
This sequence comes from Deltaproteobacteria bacterium TL4, assembly GCA_051382335.1. Lineage (GTDB taxonomy): Bacteria > SAR324 > SAR324 > SAR324 > NAC60-12 > JBBCAX01. The sequence goes on along the minus strand of JBBCAX010000004.1, from coordinate 30,310 downwards.
TGCCACTATATTCGAGCACACCAATCAAAGTAACGATCTCGAATTTTCTATCGAATTGAGTGTCTTGAAAATTATTGCAAATGACAGAAACACGGGGCAGATCCTGACAACGCAAGGCAGCGATCAGAGCCCGTTTAGGACTCCCTTCGATGGCAACAACCTCTGGTACATTTTCTCCAAGATAACGGGTTAAACTCCCACAGCCCGCGCCTAATTCCAATACAGAGCGACAATCTTTCCATTGAAAGGGGCGTAGCAGATTGCTGCGCATAGGCGAAAAGTGGTAATGGGACGGCCAATCCCGAATTGCCGCGACTAACTCAGGAGAGTGGGTTCCCAAATCCTTCGCGTTCCGAACACAGGCTTCAATATAGTTCTCTGTTTCTGTTCCGTCGGAATAATTAAATACATTTTGAGAGGTTTGAGGATGCCATAAGTTGAATTCTTGATGTTTTGAAAAATGCTGAGGGTATTTCATATTTTGTAGGTTCCATTCTGTAGTGTTTCAGAAAAGTATTTTGTGCTGGGAGCGAGGGCCTCTTGCCCTCACCGGAGGGCGGGACGCCCTCGCTCCCAGGACAAAACTTTTCTGGACATCTATAACATCATCCGAAGACTATTTTCAACGCTAATCTGGGAATACTTTGTCGTTCTGTCGTTCTCCACAAATCTTGGGAGGAACAAACGTTCAAGCATCCAGTGTTCAAGGACCTGGTCTCTGTCTGTTTTCAGACAAAAGCAGTGTTTTCATTTTTGTCTCCGTGAATCGTGCTCGTGCTCGAACCCTTTCAATTCGTTCACGAGCACGTCTAACGATTACGGACACGAAATATCGGAACAAAAACGAGATCATTATTGTTTTAATCCTTGGTGCGATCGTCATCATTCCAGCGTTGAGCCTCAGTAGGGTGCCGCTTAAGCGAAGCGAGCGCACCACAAAGAAGACAGCCGTTTTCTGGTGTGCTCGCTTCGCTTAAGCGCACCCTACAAAACTCATTCTCGGACAGCTCCCGTTTGAGCCCCAATTTGCCAGCCGTTGAACTTATGAAACAGATAGAAACGGAGGTTGTGCGTGAGATGGTACGATGGTTGAATGGTTTTTAAACAGGGTCCCTGTCTTGCTTAAACCGAAGGAGTTTTTATGCCACGTTATCGTTTACAAACCGCTTTAGACGTCCGGGAACGTGTTGAAAAATTGAAACAAAAAGACGTTGCGCAGCAACTGCAAGTAGTGCAAAAAATCAAGGATGAAATTCTGGGAATTGAAGACTCAATGGCCCAAAGCTCACAAGCCGTGAATCGTTCCAAATCGGAAGGCTTTACCATTATGCAACTGAGATTCAACGATAATTTTCAAAAACGGGCGAAACAAAGAATTCTGATTTTAAAAGAACAAATGAGACAGCAACAGCAAGTCCTTGCGGTGAAGCAAAAGGCCTTATTAAAAGCGGCTCAAGGTAAAAAAGTATTAGAGATCCTGAAAGGCAAAGAGGAAAAGCGCTACAAAGAAAAAATGGAGTATTTAGAACGCTCAGAGATGGATGAAATTGCCATAAACCGTCACCGTTTTACGAAACAAACCTGATCAATTTTTCCGCCATGCCACTAGAGGCAAGGCCAAATCATAAATGATGTTTCTGCCATGATGTCTAATTTTAATAGATTTAATTTATTTATCAGTGGGGTATGTGTCATGACGCTGTTCCTTTTTACAGCGCGGCCCGTTTATAGCATACCAAAGAAAATTGAAGAGTTATGCGGCAAGTTCAACATGACGTTCTGTGCTGGAGAGAAAAAAACAGAAGCCCAGCAAAAAATTGAGAAAGATGACGAGGAAGCAAAACTTCAAAATTTCACGCAAAGTGAAAAAGAAGTTCTAACCCGTCTGCTGGAGCAGCAAAAGCAGATGCAGTTAAAAGAAGGTTTACTGAATCAGCGTGAAGCTCAATTAAAAGCACTTCAGGAAGACATTCAAAATCAAATTGTACAACTGGAGCTGGTGCAGCAAAAAATAGGAAAGGATATTGAAACCAAGAAAATTCTGGATAATGAGCAGTTTAATAAGGCGGTTGCCCTTTATGATAAAATGGAAGCGCCCAAAGCCGCTCTGTCCATTGCAGAACTCGAGGCCAAAACCGCTATTAAAATATTAATGAAGCTGAAAGACAAGAAAGCCTCAGAAATTTTAGCGAACATGAAACCCAGCAAAGCGGCAGAGTTGATTCAAGGCATGACACTTAAAAAATAAAACACTCTTGATTTTCATGGAAGAAAATCATTTTCACTCATCGGATAGTCTTTATATCGGTCTCAATTAATAAATCTTGAGGAAAAAAATGATTCCAGCTCTTGTACCCGGTTCAAGTGTACAGAGTTCGGGGATACCTCGTGTCGCAGCTAATTCACCAAAAACCGGAATGAGTTTTGAAGGTGAATTAAATGCGCTTGACGATACGGCGGATGAAGATCTGAGCCAAGAAGCCTTACTTTTAGCCGCATTTCCCCTACCAACGAAACTCTCTGTATCTGCAGAAAATGAGGACCTTTCCCTAATTGAAGGGGATGAACTTTTGTTAACGGATCAAAACATGGAATTGTCCGCACTGATGGTGCCGATCAACTATCAGATTCGTGACGTTCCAAATACAACTTTTGAGATTCCTGGCGAGATGGAGGACATGGGTTCTCTACCTGAGATGGTCTCGCCACTGGAGTCGAACCTGGACTCAACTCAAATTTTGGGCAAAGACTTAAAGGCGATTTTACACACGAACCTTAAAGGCTTGGCTGCGGCCGATGGCCTGCAGGAGTCAAAGGCTCCTGACTCACGTTTCCAAGTCAAGCCTCTGGAGTTGGAAAAATCGGAGCGTGCCGCAATCACCATCAACGAACAGTTGGGAATCAAACAATCGGAATTGCTGGAGGAGGATACCGTTGGAGTGACGCCCAAAGCGATGATAAACCCCGCGCAACGCTTTACCAGTGAGATGCTTCATCGAACCCTCAAAAAACATAACAAGGATGAAGAGGCTGTGGCTTTAACGCCCGCAGAACATTTGAACATGGTCGAAGGGGCTGATCCTGAAATTGACAAAATGGATAGTTTAAAAATCCAACAAACCACACTTCAAAACATGCGCAATACGGCGGGTATTCCGCAATCCAAGTCTGATGGCATCCCTGCAGGATTAGCCTCAGCATTCATGGCAACCAAAGAGTCTTTTGTTTTAAAGGAAGAGGAAGCACAAGCCAGTCATGAGGCGATTGCTGAGGCTCTTTCTGATGTGACTCTTGATGCTCCTCTCAGTTCGTTCAAGGAGCATTCAATCTTTAGCAAAGTCCAAGGAGAAAAGGTTGTTAACGGAGCAAATTCTCCCCAGGCCGCACTTGCGGATACCCCGTTTGATGTGACTCAAATTGTCAGTAAAATTAAAGTCCAAGAGGGAAGCCAAGAAATCACGTTGGACTTAAAGCCTGAGGAATTAGGCAAAATGACCATGAAAATACGTCAAGAAGGCGATCGGCTTACCGTTGAAATGAAAGTCGCGAATTTAGAAGCCAAACATATGGTTGAATCTAATTTCAATGAGTTGAAAAATCGCTTTTTAGGGCAAGATTTTGCTTTTGATCAGATGCAATTTTCTGTCGACATTGATAGCGGAGCAAGAAATTACCAGCAAGCGAGTGGCTTTGAGCAGGATTACACAGCGGCTCAGCAACAGGAACGACTGAGTAAGGAAATTCCCGTTTCTGAAACCATTCGGCGCGTTCGACAAGGTTCAAGGCTGAGTGTTTATGCTTAAAGCCTCAAATCATCTTAAACAGTGAGAGTTGTATGAGAACAAATGTTGAGCAGGCCGTAAATCAAGCGAGAGATTCCCAGAGAAACGCGGCAACTCGTCATGGTAAGGAAGGGAGTAAAGAACTGGGAAAGCAGGACTTCCTCAATTTGCTGATGACTCAAATGGCCAATCAGGATCCCATGGATCCGATGGATTCCAAAGCCATGATGCAGCAAATGGCCGCAATGGGAACCGTAGAGCAATTGCAGAACTTGAATACAAAAATTGATCAACTCCTGACCGTCCAAGGTGATATTTCCCGATCCAGCGCAAGTGCCTTACTGGAGAAAGATGTGGAGTTGAATAGCCAGTCCATCAACTTGTCGGGTGGTGTGGCTTCTCCTCTCTCTTACAGTTTAGGCGGAGACGCAGAAAAAGTCTCGATTTTCATTACTAATGAAGCGGGTGAAACAGTCCGCACCGTTTCTGTAGAAAATCAAGGACCTGGAAGTCATCACTATAACTGGGATGGGTTAGATGAGGACGGTGATGTCCTGTCCAATGGGAAATATCAATTTAATGTTATTGCCAAAACACAAGCTGGAGAAAAAATTGAGGTCACGCAAGCCAAGAAGGGGCGAGTCTCCATGCTCAACTTTGAAAATGGAAGACCGCTCGTTAAAGTCAATGGCGAATGGCTGCCAGCAGAAAAAATAAAAGGCATGGGTAACCAGTCTGAACGTCAGTTTGATCAGGCACTGCCGCTTCCGATTCTTCGAGAATTGAGTACCAGGAAAACGCTGACGTTCCCCAATGCCGAGGAAAGTCAAAATAAGAAATAGACTGTTTGCTCTTGATGGATGAAAGCAGTGAGGCTTCGCCATCACCCTTGAGCATCTTATCGTCAATTGTGTAAAGCATGGATGCAACTTTGGTCGAGTTATTACCTATCTTGTATAGGGGAAGGGAATTATGAGTTTGTTAGGATCTTTAACCGCGGGTGCTAGTGGGGTACGGGCCTATGGAAAAGCAATGACAGTGGTTGGTAGTAATATCGCCAATGTGAACACGTATGGCTATAAAACAAGCAGAGCCTCTTTTGAGGATGTGCTTTCTTCAGATTTTAATCAAGGAACTGGAAAAACCAAACTCAGTCAAGGGGTGGGGGTCTCCAGTATCCGGTCCGATTTTACGCAAGGTGCCTTTGAACAAACCGAAGTTCAAACGGATATGGCCATCAATGGCGAGGGCTTTTTTGTGATGAAAGATGGCTTCAATAAAACGTTTTATTCTCGTGCAGGGCAATTTACCTACAATGAAGAAGGAAAATTGGCAACGGATCGCGGGCTATTAGTCCAGGTCAAGGATGTGGATCCTATTACTAAAGATTCCATCGGTTTACCTCATGATATTAAGATATTAGGTAGAATTGATGCTCCCCAGGCAACAGGCGATGGAGCCAACGGCAGCGGCGTGAACATGTCAGGAAACCTGGATAATAACGCAAAAATAATAGAGCTGCCTTTTGATCCAACCAATGTCCAAACCAATATGTACAATTTTTCCACGAACATCAGTGTTTATGATCGAAGTGGATCAGAACATTTGGCAACCGTGGCTTTTCGGAAACGACCTGATATTCCCGCACAACCAGGAGCCGCTCCTGGACAACCTGGACAACCCGCTCAACCCGCGATTGAAAATCAATGGGAGTGGTATGTTATGTTTGAAGGCTCAGAAATTGGACAGCGCCCCGGAACAGCCGTCGCGGTCGGAGGTGGATTCCTGCAGTTTCATGATGACGGACGTCTTATTCAAGCCACAGGAGGACAGTTTGTAGCGCAACCGGGTGGTCTCGACCCCGTAACCAAAAAACCGATTGCTGCGGGCCCCCCCATTTTGCAGCCGGCGCCTGTTAACCCGGAAACCGGAAAGCCACAAATCACCGTTGATTTTGGAGAAAATTCACCTCAAGTCCTTGGCGTGTCTTTAGGCTTGGGGTCTAATCCTAATGATCCTGGGGATGATCGAACCGGATTGGATGGACTGACTCAGTTCTCTTCCGCTTCAAAAGTAAATGCCATTGAGGCCGATGGACATCCTGCGGGAACCTTGGAGGATATCACCTTACAAACGGATGGTTTGATTGAGGGACGCTTTGACTCTGGCTATATTCGTCCTTTAGGCAAAATGGTGCTTGCCAAGTTTGATAATCCATCGAACTTGATTAAAAGTGGAGATAACTTGTTCCAGAAAACACCTAATGCCGGCAGAGAAGTTTTGGGTGAACCAGGAAAAGGCAGTCTGGGAACCATTCGTGGACAGACTTTGGAACAGTCTAACGTCGATTTGGCGAGAGAGTTTGTGAAGATGATTGAAACGCAACGGGCCTTCCAGGCGAATGCTAAAACGGTAACCGCTTCTGATGAAATGGTTCAAGAAATGGTTAACATGAAACGTTAAGAAATAGGCGGGCTCGTCCCGCCTTTTTGACCTCACGCTCTTAATTTTTAAATTCGACCCTGACCTTTGGGTGTAATTGCATATTTAGGTGAAAGGTTTCACAGGATTTTTGTTAACCCTTCTAAGTATAAGGTTTAGAGGTAATTTTTCATATCAAAAATCGACAAATCTGTCATAAATTATTCATTTTTATCACTATCCTTTGCCAGAATCATATTCAAAAATCAGGTGGTTCTGGATAGGTGGGATTGGGGTGGTCCTGAATAGGGGGGACGTAGCATGATTCACTCATCCATGAAGAAACTTAATGATTAAGTCGTTATTGTTAGATGCTTGGCAAAACCTTGTACCAGCTACGGTAATGAGCCTCGTGGGGTTTGCTTTCGTATGCTTTGTTGCCTTTTATGTCTTCCCTGCTTTCTGGTTTTGGTTTTTTCGTTTTCGGCCTGTTATCCAATTGATTAGAGATAAGAAAAAGCGGGCAGAGCTTGATCATGGAGTATTGAATGAGGATATAGGAAAAAATCGCACCTTAAAACATCTTTGGTCAGAGTATAAGGAAACCCTGCACACTCAAAAAGATGGACGCATTCGCTCAACCGTTAGTGCCGAGAATTTTTTCAATACTCAAGTATTAGTTGATATTCCACTTCACACCGAATTCTTTAGACACTTACCTGGAATTTTGACGGGGATCGGGATCATCGGTACTTTTTGGGGATTGATTGAGGGACTTAATGGTTTTCAACCGGGAGGCGAACCAGAGGCAGTAAGAGCAAGTCTTCAGGCATTACTCAATGGTGTACGAGTAGCTTTTGTTGCATCAGGAATTGCCATTTTTGTGGCGATGCTGATCACTCTTTTTGAAAAAATATTATTGGCTGGTTGTTACAGAGCTGTAGGCGATCTGGTGCAAGCCATTGATGCCTTGTACGACTCTGGAGTAGGTGAAGAGTATTTATCCCAGTTAGTCTATTCCTCTGAACAAAACGCCACCCAAACCACCCAACTCAAGGATAGTCTGGTTGGTGAGCTGAAACAATTGCTCACCAATTTGACGGAACGTCAGATTCAGGCCAGTCAGATCTATTATCAAGAAAGTTCTCATAAAATTGCCAATCAAATTCAGGAATCAATTCATACCAGCATGTTACCTTTGGGACAAATTGCAAGTGCGGTGGATGGCGTCAGACAAGACCAGAGCCACGCAGTTCATGGGGTGTTGGAAAATATTTTAGCAGCATTTACTGCCAAACTTGAAGATACTTTTGGCGGATCAATGAAGGGACTGAATACCATGATGACCGAGTCCGTTCATGCGATGCAGAATATGCAGCAGGGATTTCAACACCTCATTACAGACTTGAAAAGTGCAGGTTCCGACAACACTAATACCATGGGCAACCAATTACTTCAGGTCATGAGCCAGTCGGAAGTTCGTCAAAATCAGATGAATCAACAAATGATGCAACTGGTTGAAGCAATGGGTAAAGTCAGTGATGGGAATACATCCGCAATCGGAACCCGATTCAGAGAAATGATGGAAAACATTGAAAACCAGCAGAAGCAAATGGGAAGCCAAATGCAGGAATGGGTTACCCAAATACGCAGTACAGCAAATCAATCACAGTCTGCCATGACAGAACAATTGAGTATGTCCATTACCCATTTATCTGAACAAATGGGCGGAATCATGAGTGATTTTACCCAACAGAGAAAATCTGTGTTGGATGACGAAAAAGAGCACCAGGCTCAAACCCATGAAACCAACCAGCAAGTGGTGAGTAGTCTGCAAGATGGACTGAAAGGTTTGATCCAGCAAAATTCAGAAATAATCGTGGCCATCAAGGAAAATACTCAATCCATTACTCAAGTTACTGTAGATGCTGTTTCGAGAATGAATCAGGGAGCGGAAAATCTCTTTATTGCAGCCAGTGAGTTCCAGCAGGCCGGTGAAAGTGTTCAGGGGGTAATGACTACCGCTAATGAAGTTTACGGAAAACTAAACGCGACTGGAATGACAATGGAGCAATCCGCTAGAACCCTCCAAAATATCTTGCAGGACTACACCCAGGCTCGAAGCACGATCACTCAAATGGTGGCTGTTCTGAAAGAGTTGATTGAAAATGCTAAAAATGAGGCTGGGATGAATCATCAAATCGTCAGCGATATGCAAAAGGTTTCCAGCAAACTTTCTGAAGTTCAGCAACAAACCAACGACTATCTCAACCAGATTTCAAAAGTATTAACTACAAGTTTTAACAGCTTTGGTGACTCCGTTGAGAAAAGTTTGAGCAAATCAAAAGCAGAATTTGATAGTTCCCTCAGCAACGCTGTCCAAATGTTGAGTACGGCTATTGATGAACTGAGTGGTGTTGCTGATGATATTTCAGGTATTGGCAACAAACTCAAACATTAGGAACTCTAGACGTTCATTTAAATAGTTTCAAAAGCCGCACCCTGAGTGAAGTTGAAGGGGTTGTGACAATCCCTGGAATGACAGTGCTTCGACTCCGCTCAGCATGCGAAAGATATAAAAAAATATGAATTTATTTAAATGAAAGTCTATATCATGTTTGGCAGCCGGAATGTAAATAGGAAAAAAAGCAAAGACGAAGGGGAAAAACCATTCTGGATTTCGTATGCGGATTTAATGACGGCTCTCATGATGCTTTTTCTAGTTGTGATGAGTGTGTCATTGATTGTGGTTAACCAGAAAATTGATGAAAAAAATCAGGTTGAAAAAGAGCGCATAGCCAGATTTGAAGGGCGGATACAGGAAATCAATAACTTGTGTGAGGAGATCAATCAGGTGGCCAAAACCTCTCCTAATTTTGGAACTATTACAGTCGATTGCGTGAATAACCGTATTGATTTTGGAACCCAGGCTTTGTTTGATTTTGGAAAATACAATCTGTCTCAAAACGCTGAAATAGCGTTACGTAGTTTTGTACCGGAAATCCTGAAAATCGCCAATACCGATACAGGTCAAAAATGGTTGAAACGAATTGTAGTGGAGGGATTTACTGATAGGCGTGGGGCTTACTTGCTCAATTTGAATCTCAGTCTGCAACGTGCCCAGCAAGTGCTTTGCTCCCTTTTTCGTCCGCCAATGCCTCAGGAAATTCCATTGAATGATTTCCAAAAAGAAGAAATTCAAAAATTATTTCTGGTGGGAGGATTCTCTTTCAATTCGGCCAAGGCAAAACCCGCAGAAAGCAGACGTGTTGAATTAAGATTGGAGTTCTATGGATTGGACGAAACTCGCCAGGATATTCCTTCTTTGAACAATGAACTCGGAAACTGCCAACTTCAACAAGCTCATGACTTCACCCATTGAAATGCTGAAAAATGAACTCGATCAACAGAACTCCAGCTTTAGAAATAAAATAAATATAGCTCCGCCTCTTAAACTACAAAAAACAGGGGAAGACTTGAAACGAAAATTCAATCAAGTCTCCGTCCCCAAGATTTCACAAGATCAACTGGCGATAGCCATCCGTACTTACCAATCTCAAGGTTTGAAATCTACACGACAATTACGGGTTTTATGCTGGAATTTAACCACAAAGCTTAAGGATAACTCCCAGTTCCTGGATGATTCCTGTTTACTTCAGTTTTTTAAGGATATTAACGAACTGTTGAAACAAAACCAACTCATCAGCACAGGTTGGTGGCGTGGCCTCTTACATAACTATTTTCAACGCAAACCAGATGCTGAAAATGCTTCTGCTTATACTAACTGGCAGACCTTGCAGAAATTTCTAGCACTTACTTTCAAGATTATTAAAAACCTCCCCAAAAAAACATTGCCTTGGATGGAATTACTTTCTCAACATCCTCAATTGTTTTTTGACAATCCTTGCCCATCTTACGCAAAAGCATTGTTAGATGGAAATACGACTCAGTTGGACTCATTACGGGAGTTAATTCACGAAGGAAGCTGGTTCTGGGGAGAAATCATTCTTTCGCAAATCAAACAAGTTACTGAATTGCCCGATAGTGGGTTCAAAAACTATCTGAATCAAATGCTGGAACAGTTGAAAACGCATCCCCTCTATCATGATAAAGGTTTGAAATTGATTCTTATCCGTTATCACCAATGTTCTGATCTCATGAGACATGAAGGATTGAGGGATTTTGCCATTGAATGTTGGGGAAGCCCTCAGCTTATCCGCCAGGCAAAATGGGGATTGGTTGAACATAATGTGAAGAACATGGTCAGTCAATGGCTGGCACTGGAAGACCTAGAAGAGTTTTTTAACATTCTGCAATCGGATAGAGTAGGAGATTCCAGACGTTATGAGTTCTGGAAACAGTATCTTAAGCAAATTACCTATACCCAAATCGTTTTGGGAAATGACGCCAGGTATTCCAGTGATCCAGACTATGTTGAATTTCGTAACAAACGAAAAAAAAACAATCGGTTGAGTTACTTGAAGGATGCCCCATCGTCAACCAATGCCTTTATCATGAGGATAGGTGAATATTATTTTGTTGAATTCAGTGAAACTGGCAATGCCTGTTACGGCTATCCAATCGATGGACATCTGCATTCTCATGTTCCATCGGAACGATTCACCATTTATACACTAAAGCATAAAAATGAAAGTGTCTTTTGGGGAAATCATAGTGGCCACCAATGGGAATATGGTTTTAAATCAGAATTGGCAAAATTAGGAATTGATCCAGATCAGTATCAATCTCATTTTCCTACCAACCCACCCAATAAACCCCCTTCTATTGAGGAAATAAAACAGTATGTATTTCCTTATGAAGTTGAAGACTTAAGACCTAAAGGAGGTGCTCTTTGGGTGAGATACTATCACAAATTAAACGGAACCCCTCACGAGGATGAATCTGATAGGAAATCTGTAATATCCCGGTTTGGCAAACAGTTAGAGCAATGGGGGTTTAAGCTTTATGTTACCAAAGGATATTGGAAACAATGACTATGTTCTCCTTCATAAAATCTTCTAAATTTTCATCTTTACAGCGTTCTTTTACTCAGGCAGGACTCGAATTTTTTCCAGAGGAGCAATCGCCAACATCAACGGAATGGTGGTTTACAGAACCAGCGCTGTTTCAGAAGGAAGATCAGGAAACTGTGCGCTATCTGGCGCAATTGGAAGAGGAAGAACTGGCAGAATTCCAGGGGTCTCGGCTCTTGATTACGTGGGAGCATGTGTATCGCATCCTGGACGATGAAACGCACCAAAGCAGTGTCGGATTGCTGAAATTGTCGAAAATCTGTGGTTATGTACCATGCCTGTCGAGTTGGAGCGGCTTGAGCGATGCTGATTTTCAAATCAATCTCGTAGGCTGGCGCAATGCGTCTGGTCAAGAGATTCGAGGAGTAAGGCTCACAGGAGCCATTTTCGAGAATTCCTCCAACCCCTCTGACACATTCCTGTTGTCAGGATCGGCCTGGCGGTTGGTGAAAGCTGTTAAAAAATTGGCAGAGTTGCTTCCTGCTGAGAAAACACAGGCACGTCATCAACAAGAATGGGGACACATCCGAAAATTGGCACTCTCAGCAGGAGCAAGGCTTGATGATTTCTTGGAAAAAACGATTATTCTCACGCCTGAAAGCCTCCACCTGAAAATGAACCCTGTCTTTGTCGCAAACACGCAGGTAGTGGAAGTCCAGCCTACATTTGAAGAAGCGCCAGCAAACTGGCTGCAAACCTTCGATCAATACAATGGTGTTCAAGATCGTTACTCCATTACAACTCCCTCAAGCGGGATCATTCATGTAGTGATCGCTCCAGCCGTCAAAACAGTGCTTTCTGAAATCAAGCGGATGCCCGCTCGCAGAGTTTCGGGACTCCGGGCGCAAGCTTTCGTCCGCAATCCTTATGCCTTGCTGGGTGAAGACGCCATACAAGTCATTCCGCCTGAAGTCTTTGAGGCGGATCGTCAGGCCGCCCAGCTTGAATTTTATCGCTTTCAACACCAAGTTTGTCATGAAAATGAAGCCATGCTTGGAGTGGATATTCGAATAGAATCCATTTCTTCCGAGACCACGCCTTCTGAAAAGTTTTTCCTCGATTCTCCGAAACGCCTAAGGCAGTTTGTCGATGAACTGGAATCCAAGTTAGCCAAAAACATGCTGTGCTGTTTCTGGGAAGGTTATGAACTCGAACTGGACAACAATTCAGAATTACAACTATCGCAACTGAAGGCAACGCTTGAGTGTTGGAACACTGTTCCAGTTGAAACGCAGCCAATCAACTCACCAGAAAATGCGTTTCAGGAGACTCTTCACACAGAAATTCGTCAAGAGACCGTATTTGACCTTTCCAATTATTCAGAACGTGTGGAAGGCATCGGCAAACGTCAAACAATTTATTCTCCATTTATTTCAAAAACATCGGGTGAAAAAGACTGGATTCCGACTGAGGTTCCGGTGGTCATTCCCTGGCAAGCTGAGGGAAAAGAGACAATTTATCTGCAATGTTCTGACAAGGATATTGAAGCTCTGGAACAGCGCATTACGGATGCACAGCAAAAGGGAGAGACTCAAATTGTCTTTCCCAACTTACCACAACCGCTTTCCGTGCCGGAGGCCATTAAACTTCGATCTCAAATCAGGGATGTTCTTTTAGTAAAGCAAAGCGAAGAGGCGAAAACAATATCCGAGAAGGAATCTGTAAAGATACTGCCCAAGGAACGGTTAGTTTTGCAGATCAAACAGAATATTGAGGAACGGGAATATGAGGAAAAACGTGTTCAAATGCTAAAATTTGATAAAGACACACCTCCGCAGTTGCCTTCCTCATTACAACCTGGAGTTCAGTTGAAGGATCATCAAAAAGTGGGAGTGGCCTGGTTGCAACACTTGTGGAGTAAATCCCCCGACCAAGTACGTGGATGCCTTCTCGCTGATGACATGGGACTCGGAAAAACCCTGCAAATGTTGACGTTCATTGCCCATTTTTTTGAAAAAGAACCTCAGCGTGATCCTGTCCTGATAGTCGCTCCCGTTGCATTGCTGGATAACTGGGAAAATGAAATGAAACGTTTTTTCGTCCCAGCTTTTGCCCGTGTTCTAAAGCTATATGGCGATTCTCTGTCCGCATTGAAATTGCCAAAAAGCCAGATTGAGGAAACCCTGTTAGAAAAGGGGTTGACCAAATTTTTGAAACCCAATTGGCAGCAAAACGCTGATATTGTGTTGACTACTTATGAAACGCTCAGAGATCATGAATTTTCCTTAGCGGCGGTCACTTGGAGTATCATGGTTTGCGATGAAGCTCAAAAAGTTAAAACCCCTGGGGCGCTCGTCACTCAAGGCGTAAAAAAACAAAACGCACGCTTCAAGATTGCCTGTACGGGAACTCCTGTGGAAAACTCGCTCACTGATTTATGGTGTCTGTTCGATTTCATTCAGCCCTGTTTTCTGGGAGAGTTGAATGAATTCGGCTCCCGCTATACTCGTCCTATTGAATCCCAAACAGAGGAACAAAAAAACAAACTCGAAGAATTGCGAGCGTTGATTGAACCCCAAATTATGAGGCGCATGAAAACGGAGGTCGCCAAAGATTTACCACCCAAAATAGACAATCCAGACCCAGCAGGTCTTGAGCTGTCCCTCTCCGTAAAACAACAACAAATGTACCAGCAAGTGAGGCAGGAATATCATCAGAAAATAGAGGATCTCAAGAAAAATGATAAAAATGCGGGGAATCAATTGTTGGGCTTTATCCATCGGTTGAGAATGATTTGCGCTCACCCGATTGAAGAGGGGGCAAATCTGAAACTTGATGAGATATTGAAACATTCCCCCAAACTAAACTGGATGCTCCAACAACTAAAACGGATTGAATCCAAAGCAGAAAAAGTCATTATATTTACGGACTACAAGGAGTTGCAACGTGTGATTCAGAAAGCAATTCAGGAAAAATTCGGGTTTTCTCCTGTCATTATCAATGGAGAAACTCCCACTTCATCCAAAGGACGTTCCAGACAAATTCTGATTGACCGGTTCCAGGACAAGGCTAACTTTGGAGTGCTGATTCTTGGAACTTCAGCAATGGGTTTTGGTGTCAATATTCAAGCTGCCAATCATGTGATTCATTTCACGCGTCCATGGAATCCTGCCAAAGAAGATCAGGCGACAGATCGAGCCTATCGCATTGGTCAAACTAAACAGGTTTATGTTTATACTCCAACCGTAGTTTCCAAAGACATAGTAACATTTGAATCCATACTGACTCGTCTTCTGGATAACAAACGTAAACTGGCACAGGATATGTTGAATGGATGTGATTCTATTCAATCGGAAGATTTTATGGACTGTCTGGTGGATGGAACCCTGACTCAAAATGAAACTGAAGCGATCAATGAAGAGCATCCTGCTTATATTCGTCAAATTAAACCCCCTTCCGAATGGGTTAACAACGAACGTCAGAAACTAACGCAGAAACTGCGCTATCACATTTTGAAACGTGATCAGTCTCGCTGTGTGGTGTGTGGAAAAAGCTCTGTGACGGACAAAGTCGTTTTGGAAATCGATCACATCATTCCTATATCAAAATGGGGCAAAACAGAGCCTCGCAACCTGCGTGCAGTTTGTCGGGAGTGCAATCGGGGAAAAGGGGCACATCTTTAAGATCATTAGGAGTTGGTAAGGAACGGCAAAAGAATAACTATGAAAACTTCTCGTTCTCACGCTCCTGCGAGGGAATGCCTAAATTGGCGCTCCCGCGCCCAGTACAGCAGGAGTGACGCAATTATGGGTTAAGACGTTTATTTTAATAAATTCACAGTAGAAGGAGCGTCCCGCTCCTTGAAAGAGGCGAGACGCCTCTTCTACTGTGTCACTGTGTCACTAATTTTATGAACGTCTATAATGCCGGCAGAGAAGTCTTGGGTGAGCCAGGAAAAGGCAGTCTGGGAACCATTCGTGGACAGACTTTGGAACAGTCTAACGTGGATTTGGCGAGAGAGTTTGTGAAGATGATTGAAACTCAACGAGCCTTCCAGGCGAATGCTAAAACGGTAACCGCTTCTGATGAAATGGTTCAAGAAATGGTTAACATGAAACGTTAAGAAATAGGCGGGCTAGTCCCGCCTTTTTGACCTCACTTTATTAATTCTTAAATTCGACCCTGACCTTTGGGTGTAATTGCATATAGCTGTCCAGGAAAGTTTTTTCCCTGGGAGCGAGGGCATCTTGCCCTCACCGGAGGGCGGGACGCCCTCGCTCCCAGGACAAAACTTATCTTGAGCACTATACCTCATTTCCTGGATTGACTTCCTCCTCCATTATGAAAATTACAAAGGCACTACTGAGGGGTCACAAAAGGAATCTCTATCGATTCCTTCCATTGTCCGACAAGCCGAAGCAGATAATATGAAGGCCTTCATTGATAAAATCCAAAATGATGAGAATTTTGTACAAAAATGGATCAAATTGACGAAGGCTCATATCAAACATCCTCAAAAAGCAACCAAGGAATTAGTAGCGCTGGACGAAGTGTATGATATTTCTTTGCCAGAAGCGGCCTGAAACAAAAAGTGCGCCATAGGTTTAAATTGTCAAAGATCTTTTTTTAAACTCAAGAATTTATCGTTTTTGAAAGGTGCCAAATCATGAGGATAAAATTGCGGAATTGACGGGTAAATTGAGAGAGCAGATGACTCAAGAAATGAGCCTCAATGCGGAGATTGAGAAGCAGTTGGGGAATATCGGAATTACTTTGTAATGTATGAGATTATGAAACAGGAAAAACATACAGAGATTGTCATCTACCAGGCAAAAAATGGGGCAATAGAGTTTCAGGCTGATACGAAAGCAGAAACCCTTTGGGCAACACAGGCTCAAATGGCTGATGTTTTTGATACCACTCCGCAGAATATCACCCTGCATCTGAAAAACATTTATCGTGACGAGGAACTTTCCGAACAGGCAACTTGTAAGGAATCCTTACAAGTTCAGAGAGAGGGGAACCGGACGGTTCGCAGAAAACAAAAAATGTACAATCTGGATGTCATTATTTCTGTCGGATATCGGATCAACTCAAAAAAAGGCACAAAATTTCGCCAATGGGCGACTCAAACCCTCCGTCAACATATTTGGGAAGGCTACACCCTCAACCCGGAACGGCTTGCCCAAAATTACGATACCTTTCTGCGGGCGGTCGAGGAGGTGAAAAAACTGCTCCCCACCGGTGGAACTGTGGATACCCAAAGCGTGCTGGAACTCATCAACCTTTTTGCCAACACCTGGTTCTCGCTGGATGCGTATGACAAGTCCGCTTTGCCCACCACCGGTGCCACCCAAAAACAAGTGGAGTTCACCGCCCAGGAATTGACGCAAGCTCTGGCTGAATTGAAACAGGAATTGAAAGATAAAGGCGAAGCAACGGATTTATTTGGAGCCGAACGTTCCCCGGATAGCGTGGGAGGGATTGTGGGCAATGTGTTGCAATCCTTTGGAGGTGAAGACCTGTATCCGACGCTGGAAGAAAAAGCGGCGCACCTGCTCTATTTCTTGGTCAAAAATCATCCGTTTACGGACGGCAACAAACGATCAGGAGCCTTCGCCTTTGTGTGGTTTTTGAAACAAGCGGGATTGCTCAATCCTTCCCGTCTCAGCCCCGAAGCACTGACCGCATTGACCCTGCTTGTCGCCGAAAGCAACCCGAAAGACAAAGACCGGATGGTGGGACTTGTTTTACTTTTGTTAAGGAAATAACTTAGGAATTTTGTATGAAAAAAGACGATAAACAGCTTTCGATAAGAAATTCTACAACAGAGTTTCTCATATTCACTTCTCAAGCAGGAGAAAATACCATAGAAGTGCGAATCCATGATAACAACGTATGGTTGACACAAAAACTCATAGCAAAGCTCTTTGAAGTTCAAATTCCAACCATCAATGAACATTTGAAAAATATTTTTTCGTCAAATGAGCTTACAGAAAAAGCAACTATTAGGAAATTCCTAATAGTTCAAAAAGAGGGACAAAGGGATGTTTCACGAGAAATTGATCATTACAATCTTGAAGCCATTATTTCTCTTGGTTATCGCGTTAATTCTGAAAGAGCAACGGAGTTTCGAAGATGGGCAACCCAAATTCTTAAAAACTATGCTGTTCGTGGATATGTTCTTGATGCGGAACGACTTAAAAACGGGGCTTATTTAAGTAAACAATATTTTGATGATCTCATTCTTGAAATTCGTGATATTCGTGCAAGCGAACGGAATTTTTACCAGAAAATTACAGATATTTATGCGACGGCGATGGATTATGACGCCCAATCAAAAACCACCAAAGATTTTTTTGCGATGGTACAAAATAAACTTCACTACGCCATCCATGGAAACACCGCCGCAGAACTTATTATGAAACGAGCCGACCATACGAAAGATTATATGGGACTCACTACGTGGAAAAAAGCACCTTCTGGAAAAATTATTAAATCTGATGTCTCAATCGCAAAAAATTATCTGGGTGAAAAGGAAATAAAGTCCCTCAATCGGTTTGTGACCATGTACCTCGATTATGCGGAAGACCAAGCGGAACAAGGTATCCCTATGACCATGAACGACTGGGCTTCAAAACTGAATGCGTTTTTACAATTCAACACCAAAGAAATTTTAGAAAATGCAGGGCATGTCACCGCAGAAATTGCCAAAACGTTTGCTGAAAGCGAGTTTGAAAAGTATCGTCCCATTCAGGATCGACTCTATGAATCGGATTTTGACCGTGTGGTCAAGGGATTGGAGTTTAATAATACAGGAAAATAGTATGGATGAAGAAAATAATATGTTGGAGGGTTGGCTTAAAATAAGTTTAGGGGAAGTTTGTGAAATAACTTCTTCAAAGCGAATTTTTGCAAGAGAATACCAATCTTCAGGTATTCCTTATTTTGAGAGGAAAAGAGGTAACAGAAAGATTTAATGGAAGTGCTATTTCAACAGAATTGTTTATTTCAGAGAACAAATATAATGAGATCAAGAATAAATTTGGAGTACCAGAAGAAAACGATATTTTATTAACTTCGGTTGGAACGCTTGGAAACCCATATTTAGTAGAGAAAAACTTTAAATTCTATTTCAAAGATGGAAATTTAACATGGTTTCGAAACTATAAAGGTATATACCCAAAGTGGCTTTTTTATTGGATAGTTTCACCTCAAGGGAAAGAAACTCTAACTCATGCAAAAATAGGTTCAACACAGCAAGCATTTACAATCGTATCATTAAAACAACTTCCAATAATTCTCCCCCCTCTCCCCGAACAAAAAGCCATTGCCTCTGTTCTTTCCGCCCTTGATGACAAAATAGAACTGCTCCGAGAACAAAACAAATCACTGGAAGCCTTGGCGCAGACGCTTTTTAAGCGGTGGTTTGTGGATTTCAATTTTCCTGACGAGAATGAGGAGCCGTATAAGGACTCCGGCGGAAAAATGATTGAGAGTGAACTTGGGGAGATTCCTGAGGGGTGGAGAGTTGGGAAGTTTACAGACATCGCAGAAATTCTGAGTGGAGGAACCCCAAAAACGAATATTGAAGAATATTGGAATGGAAATATTCCATTTTTTACACCAAAAGATGCTAAAGATTCATTTTATGTTTTAGAGACAGAAAAGAGCATTACTGAAACGGGACTATCAAAATGTAATAGTCATCTGTACCCGAAAAACACAGTATTTATCACTGCACGGGGAACTGTTGGAAAATGTACTTTAGCAGCTTGTGATATGGCAATGAATCAATCATGTTATGCACTAATGGAACAGGTGTTTTAAATTTATTTATTTTTCTTTTGACAAAGAACCTGATTGAAAAAATTCAGCGTTCAGCCAGCGGTGCCGTTTTTGATGCTATTACTGTATCGACATTCGAGTCGCGATTAGTCTCAATCCCCAACCAAAATCTAATAAATGGTTTTGAAAAAATTGTTCAACCACTTTTTGAGAAAAATTTTTCAAATCTTCAGCAAATCCAAACGCTCTCAAACCTCCGTGACACCTTGCTTCCAAAATTGATGAAGGGGGAGGTGAGGGTGCAGCGAACCGCCCCTACGGACACGTTCATGGACATAACAGACATTCATCAACGGAAGCTATGATGAAATACGATCCCGCAAAACATCATCGCCGGTCGATTCGGTTGAAGGGGTATGATTATACGCAAAACGGAGCGTATTTTGTGACGATCTGTGTTCAGAACAGGGAATGCCTGTTTGGAAAAATTGTGGATGAGGCAATGCGGTTGAATGGGGCAGGTCAGATTGTCGTGGATACGTGGGAATGGTTGGCATCGCAATATGACCATGTGGATTTGGACAATTGGGTGGTGATGCCCAATCATCTTCACGGAATCATTGTTTTGACAGATGATGGTGATAATGGCGATGACGGTAGGGGCGGTTCGCGAACCGCCCCTACAAATCATCCGAAAAAACGCAAACCCCTCGGGCGTTTGATCGGTGCATTCAAAACGGTATCCACCAAACACATCAATGCATGGCGTCAAACCCCGGGAAATCAATTATGGCAACGCAATTATTATGAACATATCATTCGCAATGAAGCCTCCCTAAATCAAATACAGGAATATATCCTGAACAATCCCCGTGTCTGGACAGAGGACTCTCTATTTGTCAAGGAATCCCCATGACCGCTCTTTACGAATCCGACATCGAACAATACCTCGTTGAACTCCTCGAATCACAGGGGTATTCTTACTTTTCCCCCGAAGATCAGGAAACTGAACGACCAAGCCTCTCCGAAGTGATTCTCAAAAACCGCTTACGGGAAGCTGTCCAAACCCTCAACCCTTCCATCCCCTCCGATGCCCAGGAACAGGCAATCCGTCAATTTCTCAACCTTCCCAGCCAAAACCTCATGGACAACAATGAGGCGGTTCACTTGATGCTCACCGAAGGTATTCGTATTGAGTACATGAAAAACGGAGAGGTGAAATACGATGAAGTAAAACTCATTGATTTTGAAAATCCAGATAACAACGAATTTCTCGTCTGCAATCAGTTCACGGTCATTGAAAACAATGTGAATAAACGTCCGGATGTGGTGCTTCTCATTAACGGTATCCCGCTGGTGGTGATTGAACTCAAAAATCCTGCCGATGAAAACGCCACCGTTCACAAAGCCTATACCCAGCTTCAAAACTATAAAAAAGCCATTCCTTCCCTGTTTTACTATAACGGCATTCTCGTCGCTTCTGACGGACTCGATGCCAAAACGGGAACCGTCTCATCGGATTGGTCACGCTTTCTTGCCTGGAAATCGGTCGATGGCGTGAAAGAAGACGGCACCACCATTCCTCAGCTTGAGACCCTCACCAAAGGGATGCTCAAAAAAGAGGTGCTTCTTGATCTCATCCGGCAGTTCATCGTGTTTGAAAAATCCAAATCTGTAGGGGCAACTCCTTGTGATTGCCCAAACCAAATCGGATTAACCACAGTCACAACGATAAAAAAAATTGCGGCGTACCATCAATACTTTGCCGTCAACAAAGCAGTGGAATCCACGCTTCGCGCTACGGATATTTCCGCAATATGCGTTCAAGAAAATCCTGCGGTTTATGGTCAACCCAGCGTGGAAAGTCAGCCAAGAGGAGATCGTAAAGCGGGAGTAATCTGGCATACGCAAGGATCGGGAAAATCGCTTTCTATGGTTTTTTACTCAGGGAAAGTGGTTATCACCCTCAATAATCCCACCATTGTTGTGATAACCGACCGCAATGACTTGGACGATCAGCTATTTGATACCTCTGCCAACTGCAAACAACTGCTCCGCCAAGACCCCGTACAGGCGGAAAACAGAGACCATCTTAAAAAACTTCTCTCCGTTGCCGGTGGCGGAATCGTTTTTACCACCATTCAAAATTTCGAGCTGTGCAGGTGGTTTGAAAATTAACCACGAAAAACACGAAAAACACGAAATAAATGATTTTTTAATAAATGAATTCCTCCGTGAAACCCTATTTTGCAGGTTTTATTTCGTGTTTTTAGTGTTTTTCGTGGTTAAAAAAAGGGCTACCGGTCTAAAGTGGGACAAAAACGTAGGTTGGGTAGAGCGTAGCGAAACCCAACGAAAAACGGACATTACTGCCTGGATGTTGGGTTTCGCTACCGCTCTACCCAACCTACTGAAATGATGGCTGTCCCGTCTTAGGCCAGTAGCCAAAAAAAGGTACCTGCACAGGTGGAAAAGTTTCATTCATGAAAGGACGCTTTAGCTAAAAAATATGGAAAGCACAAAACACAAGATTTTCTTTTGCCTGGCAGTATCTGGGATGAGCCAGAAGATTTTATGGCTGGTTTAACCAAAGAGGAAAGATACCTTTGTGCTTATTGGGATGCCGAAGAACAGTCCACGCTAACAGATAATTTAAAAGCCATTATCTTGATAGCTACTGGCCTTGGTCACGAAAAAGGTGATGTTTACATTCAGTATGAGTTTGAAAACTCGGAGAAATGCGACAAAGAACGAGAGGCACTAGATGCAAACGCACTATAAGCAATTTGATAAAAAATGAAAAAGCCTAATAAGCGCATGCATTCTTACAGCAAAAAGCGCCGATCATTTGTCGTTCTGTTTTTTGCCGCCGGTGATGCAAAGCGTTGGGCGTACTATTCGAAGAGATTACAATGAACAAAATCGTCATACTGAAGTGGGTCGGTTTGAAATACTCCGGGGATTCCATTGGCAGGAACTTACGGATTGAAATGGAGGTTCCCAACCGTTTTCTGGGAATCAACAAGAAACTGTCCCAAGGGAAAAGTGTTAATCTCAACCAGGAAATTGGACAGTTTCTCACCAGCCAACCTTCGTTCTCTTTGCCCGTCCAGATTCGCATCATTGAAAGAGATCCGGTTTTCAAGGATGTTGGGAGTCTGCAAACCACGATCCCAGTTGATCTGAAGACTTTCATTCACACCGGAAGAGCTTCACTGGGATGTATTACCATCCTGGAACGAGAGCGATGGGATGAATTATACCGTGTTTTGATTAAGGCCAGAAAAGGCGATGGAATCAGTATTGGTACACTTCAGGTCGTGGAATGACCATGAGGCCACGTATCATTTTTATTTTTCTCTTTATGGTTATTCCAATACTTCTGTTAATAGCCTGTGATAGAGGCAAGATCAAGGAGTTTGGTCCTCTTAAACTGGGGGAACCTGCTCTTGAGAGACCAGGAGATTCAACATCATATCCCTATAAAAATGTACCTCGATCAAAGTTTTACATTTATGTGGTAGAGAAAGGGTTGCCGACAATGTGTGTTTTTGATGACTGTGGTACTCATGGAGAAGTTGTAGAGTGTCTGGGAGGATGGCTTTCAGGCGATGATCGTGAAGAAGTATCGGATGAGGTAGGCCTGGATGGAAGCAATGCAACTTCCATCATCGTGGTGGCCGATCAGGATTCAAAAATTGTGGGCATTTATCCTAATTACACGATGCAAAATATTCCGGAGATTTTGAAACGCCATGTGGATCTGATTGATTTCGGAAGTTTTGCGGAAAAGTGTCCACGTGGTGATCAGACACTATGTTGCGGATGTGGGTATGAGTGAACCCGCCCAATCGGGTAGGTAGCGGTTTTTCTCCGCCACCTTCCACACCACCGGACATGCGGCTGAAGCATACGGCGGTTTGTAGAAATCATTGCGCTGTCGCGAGATAGTGACACTTGATCCAAAGTTGTCTGATAGAAACAAGTCCCTGTTTTTGGAGATAGAGATGGGTCAGTCCCATAAGTGTTCGTGTTTTAAATGGTTAACATGAAACGTTAAGAAATAGGCGGGCTAGTCCCGCCTTTTTGACCTCACTTTATTAAGTCTTAAATTCGACCCTGACCTTCATCCCCCTTTTAAGTTGAAATTCCTCCTCTATTGAACCGCAATAAACGGCTAATTCTAACAGATGATCACTATTCATGATCGCTATTGCAGGATGAGGCTGTTCGCTTTCAGTACTATAATGACACTGAAAAGGAAGGCTATGACGCTGACAATGAACGGAAAATTCTTTAGCTTGGAGTTGAGCGGACGGGATATTGGTAATCGCATTTCCAAAACGGTCAAAAAGAAGGATCTCCCCTTCGATATGACTCGTTTGAATATCAGGTTCCGGAAGCGCCAAGGGTTGAATCGCTTCAACAATGTCTCCTATTTGATCCAGGGACATTCCCTGAGCTAAGTGCGCGGCAACAGGCGCAAAAACAGCCAACCCGTCAAAACTGCTATGAGCTTTCCAAAGTAGGGTTTCTTTACGAATTCTTCGGATTTGTTGAGGCCTTGTCTCTGCCAAAAATAAACTTAAAATTCCATTATCAGGAGCGACTAACAGTCCACACTTGGTTTGTACAACAAGCCCTTCCCTAAGCGATCCGACACCGGGATCAACCACCATCACATGAATGGTATCCCGGGAAAAGTAAGTCAGACTGCGCTTAATACAAAAAGCCGCTTGAATCAGGTCTTGGGGAGCAATCTCGTGAGTCAGGTCAAGAATGGTGGCGCTTGGAGCAAGGGAAAGAATCCGTCCTTTCATTGCCCCGACATATCCGTCTTGTGTTCCAAAATCAGTAGTGAGCGTGACTAGCGTCATAGGTGGGAACTCATCCTTCTTTTTCCAGCGCCTTGGCAATATTTCGCTGTAACTCAATAACCCCAGTAATTTTAGTATCCGCGGCAACAACGAGTTCCAAGGCTTTCTGAGAGTTTTGAAAGACGGTCTTGACCCATACTTTAGGCAGTTGAATGTCGAGCATCGGGGCTATCTGATAGAACAGATAGGCAACCTGAGCATATTCGAAAAGGACAGTACAATCATTTTGAGATGGCATATTTCCTATAATTTTACGGGCTTGTCCATAATAATTATAGGCGGTTTTAAAGTGTTTCTTGGCTAATTCCAATACTTCTTTGGTCCGTTCTCCTGAGGTAAATCGACTATTAGCAAATACCAAACAATTTTTCTCAATACGAGCCTTAAGAAAGGCTGGAATAGGACTTCCCGCATCTAATTTCATCAATGCATCCGTCAGCTCATGGGCTTTTTTATACATCAGAGGCATCGATTTCATCACATTCACAATACGCACCGATCCCCCCAGGATGTGCCTGATTTTTTCGGCATCCTGAGCTTTTTTTTCATCACGCAGTAAAAAATCAGAGATTTCGCGAAGACTTACAACAAAATCGAGGTTCGATTGATGTTTCAAATGAAGGGGGTTGCTTTGTGACTGAAGTTCCGAGACAATCGATTGGTTTCGTCGAATCATCACGATCAGGCGGTCAACCTTTTTTTTAAATTCTGGAACCGAGGAATGAGATGCCGCAAACGCTTCCAGTTTTTTGACATCATTACGGCACTTAAGTTTAAGCTGCTCCAAATAATTATGTTGAAGGGTGAGGGCCGCAAAAAGCTGTTTCAGATTATATTCTCCCAGCAAACAACTCGCGGTCGCTTGAAGAAATGCGGTTCGATGAACTTCTACCGTTATTTCTCTGCCCTCTTTTTTAAACATTCGTTCAGGATCCGCAATGATCACCGCAAGATTCATACGGGCAATGGCATCAGCAGGGTCTTGAGAAAGACGTTTGAGATAAACGTTTATTTTGGCTGAGTTTTTGGATCCGGCAGGACTATATTTCGAGAGCTCTGTGCCATCAACACGGGTATTATCCTTACGACCCAAGAGCAACGCCGTCGCATGTGTAAAAAAGTTGTTATTCCCCTTCGCCTCATGAATCTCCTCGACGCGTTTTGCAACCTCTATATCCCAATGTTTATGGATGATCCCTGGAATATTACCCGAATCTTTTGAAAAAATCAGATGTTTGCTTACGCCTTCAGCGGGATCCAAATACTTGAGATCTTTCCCCCCTTGAAAAATCGTCTTATTGACGATTTCCTCAAAAGACATATCCCCAGTTGTTATAACAGGAAGCTTTTTTTTTGCCATCTCAGTTTCACCGTTTTATTGAGGAAGGGGGAGGTCAAGCTTAAACTCTCGCACCTCATCCACAAACTTGATTAGATTCCAAAGCATACCAAATACTTAAAGAATTCAAAGACGACCTACGTATAAACTACGCATGCAAGACACCTCTAGCAAGGCAATTATTGTACCATCACCTCTATTCGATTATTGATTTTCCCTACAATCCACTCCCTATTCGAGTCCATAAAGTGGCATTCGGTTCGAGAAATCATGAGCACCCCAGAGCAACTCCCTCCAAAGGGTTCCAAGGCTCACAGGTGCTCGTTTAAAACAGCAGATTAAATATAAATACCCCGCTAGCAAGCATATCAGGAGCCTACTATAAGATCAATGTTTCAATTTAATCGCATGCGGAAGGAGCTCAAAAGTTGCTGGCAATCGGCCCGGTGCTTCACCATCGACATCCAGCAAAATTTCTTCAGAACACGTCGCCGTGATCTTTTTTCCTTGAAGATATTGCACTTTAGGTAGAGAAAATAAGCGTCCATCGTAATAATGCTTCATTTGTCGTAACAGCTCGGCACGGCCAATATCGCCCATGATGGTAATATCAAATAAACCGTCATCTAATTTTGCTTTTGGAGCAATCCACATGCCTCCACCAAAATATTGTCCATTAGCAATTGCGACGTTACGAATGGTGAGTTGTTCATCAAAGTGGTCATCAATCTGCAGTCGAACTTTCTTGTTGGTATACAGAATCATGGTCCGCAAGGTAGCCCACAGAAAGGCCCCCTGACCGCCCATAATTTTAGCGGCAGCAGAAGCATTCACACGTTGATCCACCTCTCCGCCCATACCAAAACTCGCAATATTGTTGAAATAACGGACTTGATGGGGAACACCATCATTTCCAACAAAGCTCATTTTTCCAATATCGATAGGGTGGACCGAACCGTGAGCAATGGCTTTGATTGCGGTATCTACATTGTTTTTCAAACCCATACTTTTGCGAAAATCCCCCCCGGTTCCTTGCGTTATGACCGACAATAAAACTTCAGGTTGGAGTACTTTGTCCTCCTCAAAAAATCCATTGACTACCTCGCTGAGGGTACCATCGCCACCAATAGAAATAATATGGCCATACCCCTCTTTGATCGCACGACGGGTGATCTGTGTTGCCGAACCTATGCCTTGGGTGAATTCGGCATCAATAGCCCCAATCGACCGGTTCAACTTTTGCTCAATTTCAGGCCAACGTATGGCCGTTTGTCCATTTGCTGAACGGGGATTCACAACCGCTTTAACTTTCAATGACACAGGAACCTCCTTTTGTTATTCCAAGTTTGTACTTCACGGACACTCCCTCCAAAAACCGTCACAACGCCATCACAGAAAAAGGAAAATTCTTATTTTCCCAGTGTCTTTTCCTGTTGCTGAGACTGTAGTTACCAGAAATCAACAATAAATGCACGATCATAAACAATCCCCAGAAAAAAATTATCGCCACTCAAAAACTCAGCGCCTCCCTGAACACTCGGACAGAGCCCCAAACCCTCGATCCCAGCGAAGGCAACAATTTTGTGCTTTACAATCAAGATCTTCTAAAAAATACCAACAGCTAGCTTGACCTTATGCTTCAGAAGAGACAGCATACTTTCCGCGTATCTGTTTCTTTGTTGCCACTTCGCCTCAGCTCACTATATTTTTCCGCACTGTTTTCGCTATGAACTTAGATTTGGATTCTTTAAACCCTCAGCAGCGTTTAGCTGTCACCACAACTCATGGTCCTGTTCTTTTGCTTGCAGGAGCCGGAAGTGGAAAAACACGGGTCATCATTCACCGGATTACGTATCTGGTTCAGAAAAAAAAAGTGGACCCTGAGTCTATTTTAGCTGTGACCTTCACCAATAAAGCGGCTCGAGAGATGCAGGAGCGACTGACTCCCATGCTGAACGGGAAAAAGGGAGTGCAAGTCAGTACCTTTCACTCTTTGTGTGTCAAAATTTTGAGGAAGACCATTCATCACTTGGGATATCGCCCAAACTTTTTGATCTATGATACCCAAGATCAATTATCGGTTTTAAAGACACTGATTGAGGAAGGGGGATATGAAGATACGGGTGTGATTGAGGCCAAGGCCGTTCAATTTGAAATTGGTCAGGCGAAAATGCTGGGGAAAACACCAGAAGATTATTTAGCACTCCGACAATCTTCCAAAGATGTGTTTTTTGGTCAACTCTTTAAACAATACAATGCCGTATTGAAGGGGTGTAACGCCATTGATTTTGATGATATTCTCAATCTGACCTTGACCCTCTTTGAACATCACCCTGAAGCGATGGAAGCCTTTCGGTGTCAATACCGGTATGTGATGGTGGACGAATATCAGGATACGAATAGAACTCAATACCAATTAATTCGGCATTTAACCCAAGCCTCTCGAAACATTTGTGTGGTTGGTGACGATGATCAATCCATTTACGGGTGGCGAGGAGCCGACGTTCGTAATATCTTAGATTTTGAAAAAGATTTCCCTGAGGCACAGGTCATCAAATTAGAACAAAATTATCGTTCTACTCAAGTTATTCTAAACGCGGCCAATCAGGTGATCACCAACAATCCCAAACGGATGTCGAAAAAATTATGGTCTGACAAACAAGGCGGCATTCCTTTGGAGTGGATTACGGGTGCTGATGAAACAGAAGAGATGCAAAAAGTGGTTGATCGTATTCGTTTGCAAATCATAAAATCGAAGCGTCAATACCGGGACTATACCATCCTTTACCGCTCAAATTTTCAGTCCCGTGTGATTGAAGAAGCCTTGAGAGAAGGCAATGTTCCTTACCAGGTGTTGGGCTCCAGCAGTTTTTATGACCGCAAGGAAATCAAGGACGCCATCGCTTATTTACGCGTGATTTATAACCCCTTGGATGAAGTCAGTCTGCATCGGATTATTAATTTTCCCAAACGGGGAATTGGACAAAGCAGCTTGATCAATGCCAATACTTGTGCCAACGAATTGAAACGTCCTCTTTTTGCCATTATAAAGCAGGCGACGCAACATACCCGCATCGTCGCAGAGGCTGCCAAATCCATGGAATCGTTTGGCATCATGATTGAAGATTATCAGGAACGGTTTAATCGGGAGCCTTTAGACAAAGTGTGCCATGACTTAATGGAACATGTGGGGTTCATCCGTGAATTGGAAAAACAAAAGAGCTCTTCTGAAAAAATCAAGGAACGACGCCTTGCGAATGTTTATGAATTTATGCGCTCGATTAACCTGTACGTGGCAAAAAACGCGGATAAAGCCTTGAAAGATTTTCTGGAACGCCTGATGCTTTTTGCCATGGATGATTCTGAAGAGGAAACAAAAACCAACCAAGTGACCTTGATGACCTTGCATAGCGCAAAGGGCTTGGAGTTTCCCTACGTTTTTATTGTGGGCATGGCGGATGAGGTATTTCCCAACAAACGAGCCTTGGATGAAGGGGGTGAAGCTGAAGAACGTCGTTTATGCTACGTCGGTATCACCCGAGCACAGAAAGAGTTAACCTTTTCGATGGCCAAAGAAAGAAAACGGTATGGGGAAGTCATCAGGCAGGAACCCTCCCGGTTTCTCAAAGAGATTGATCCCGATTTATTTGACGTCCCTATTGGAGGCCAAATGAGTCCTGAGAAAAAATTACAAAAACGAGAACAATCACGTTCGGAATTTTTTGCTCACCTCGATAAATATCGGAATTAAACGCACGCTCTCGCAGCAAAGGAAGATTGATGGATCCCATGAGCCCTGAAGCGTTATTGCAGCGGATGCAAGAACTTGAAGAATCAAATTCCCAGCTTAAAAAAATAATCCACTTAAAAGATCAGTTAATCAACATTGCGATTCATGATTTCCGCTCCCCTATCACCAATATCCTTCTGTGTGCCAACGCCCTCTCTACCCGTGTTGAAGCACAGGGCATTTTCAAAGAATTATTAGAGGATATCCAGGCAAACTGTCATCAGCAAATGATTTTGATTGACACCTATCTGAATGCCCCCAAACTCGAAGCCGGACAGTTGCAGTTACAACTCAACTCTTTTGATAACGAGTCTTTAAGAGCCTTCTTTCAAGAAATACAAGCCAGTTTTAAATTATCCACACAAAGCAAACAGATCACCTTGTCGTGTAACATTCAAGAAACGCTCCCTCCCCTCACCATGGATATTTTCAAAATCCGACAAGTTTTGAATAATCTGATCCACAATGCGATAAAATTTACGCCGTACCAAGGCAGAATTCATTTGGAAATAACTTCAACAAACCATGCATTAAGGGTCAAAGTTGAGGACAATGGCGCTGGAATTCCCAGTGAGGCACTCGAAATGATTTTTGCACCATTTATTCAAGTTGGCGACCGGAGTTGGGAAAACAGAGGGGCCGGTTTAGGGCTTTCCATCTGCAAAGCCCTGATTGAGTTGCATGGTGGAAAAATCTGGGTCGAAAGCACCCCAGGCAAGGGGTGTCAATTTTATTTCACCATTCCTGCCTGATTATGGCAAGGGAAAAGTGCACCCCTGTGGCAGCCGAAAAACGCACCCCCTCCGTTAGAAAAAATTCTTGATTCATTGGAACGAATTCAAGATATTGGGACATCTTCCCACAGAGTCTGATTTCTCAAAAATTGTTTATGTTTTTCCGAACTCAAGAGTTTCATATTGAGAAAAAATTATAATTTAATGAAATGAATTTCTGGAAAACCGCTCTGAGTGAAGACTTGGGAGAAGCGATATTTAACTCTCTTTGGAATCAAACCACTTGGTTACTCAATTCGGTGATCCGGGCATCGTCCTATGTTGAAAATGTGAACTCTCGCTTAAGACGATTTTTCGATTCCGGTAGAGGGCAACTCAATCAAAACCGATTGAACTTAATTCGATTTTACCTCAATCATAAAATCTTTCAACGAGGAAAACGGGCTGGAAATTCCGCCAAAAGCCTGTTCAAAAAACAAGAACCTCAGCATTGGTTAGACGAACTTAGAAGAGCTTTGGGGGAACCCATCCTCCAATTGCCAGACCCGAAAATGAACTAAAACGGGCCTGTTTTAATAGAATTAGGAAGCTAAAAAAAGACATCCA
>JBBCAX010000003.1:0-2033 GCA_051382335.1 Deltaproteobacteria bacterium TL4 | reverse complement strand
CTAATAGTTCATGGTACTCATTACCTTAGGAACACGGTTTGTTCGCTGTTTGCTGGCTGGTTTCCCGCCAGTGCCGCATGATCGGTTCCATAGCATTGAAAGCCAGTGGCTTTCCTATAGGGGACTTGCACCCCATTAGATCACGCCCATGCTGGGCGTACCCAAGCCATTGCAGCGGATCGGTGGGGTGCTGCTTTTGCCAAAAATTTCAGTAGATTTTCAGTTTATCTCTTTTGCAACGTTCCGAGTTTCCCCACCGACCACTGAATTTGACGTTGGGCTATGTGAATGTTCCGACATCGTCCAATGGTTTCATCAAAATAACTGGAGCGAAATGTTTTTTTAGGAGGTGTTAT
This sequence comes from Deltaproteobacteria bacterium TL4, assembly GCA_051382335.1. Taxonomy (GTDB): domain Bacteria; phylum SAR324; class SAR324; order SAR324; family NAC60-12; genus JBBCAX01. Next base: position 1,677 of record JBBCAX010000003.1, on the reverse strand, counting down.
GAAATTGCTCAAATCAGGAGTATAGATGTCCAGATAAGTTTTGTCCTTTGGCATATATTTTGGGGGTATCCCCTTTCTCAGCTTTTTCTGTCGAAAAGTACGCACGTTAGCAATACGCATACCCTTGGACAAAACTTATCTGGACATCTATATTTGTCGTTATATTTAGCGTGGCTTTGCTCGGTGTCCAGAGCCTCGATGCCGAGACAGCTTACGCGGATAAGAATTATACGACCAAAGTCACGGTTTATACGAAAAGCGGCAATCCCGCCAGAGGACGCAGAGTTTCCCTTGAGTTCGTTGGAGGGTTTTTAGCAGGCGGGTTCACCGACAGCGAAAACACTGATTCGGCTGGAGAAGTCACTATCAAACACGCCAGCAAGGGTAAGGTGAAGGTGTACGTTGACGGAAATTGGAGTTCGCATGAAACGACCGGCCAAGCGCCCGGTGAAATCTTTGTTTATCTTAAACGATAAGGAGGAATGACTATGAAATCGTTACGTCTAATTTTATCTTTTGTCTTGATAGGACTGATCAGTCCGACTGTGTACGCGCAGAAAAAGGAAATAACGAACAGTATCGACATGGAATTTGTTCTAATTCCCGCCGGTTCGTTTATGATGGGCACACAGTCGCCAACCTGTCCGAAGGATGATCCCTTTACGGAAAGGAACGAGTCTGAAGACTGTATGTCTTCAGTATCTAGAGCTGAAACTCCCCTTCACGGTGTTAAAATATCCAGGACGTTTTATCTGGGTAAATATGAGGTAACGCAGGAACAGTGGTACAAGGTGATGGGTAACAATCCATCTGCGTTCAAGAGTGAAAAGGTTGGCGGTAATTCGCGGCGTCATCCTGTTGAGCAAGTTTCCTGGCTCGACATTCAGGAGTTCATTGTGAAACTGAATCAAAAGGAAGGTGAAAATAAATACAGATTGCCTACCGAAGCGGAATGGGAATATGCGGCCAGAGCAGGGTCGAGTGGTAAGTACCACTTTGGCGACGATGAAGGTCAGTTTTCGCGATACGCGTGGTATGAGGCGAATTCTGGTGAAAAAAAGCATCCAGTGGGGCACTCAAACTGAATGCCTGGGGACTTTACGATATGCATGGCAACGTCTGGGAATGGGTCCAGGACTGGTATGGTGACGATTATTATTCCCAAAGTCCTTCCCACTGGACCTTCCACAGGCTCGAACCGTGTCCTATGCGGCGGCAGTTGGAACATCCTCGCCAGGAGCTTGCGTTCGGCGCTTCGTTACAACACCTCGCCCGGCGGCCGGCCTCAACTACGGGTTTCGGTTCGCCCTCTCCCCAGGTCGGTAGAGGGGGTGTTCGAGCAGGCAGTGAGGAGTCGGGGAAGCTCTGCATCGGAACGGAGCGAGGGACGAGCGTAGAGGAGTGGAGATCGGAGGTTTCCTGACTCCGAGTCAGTGGGAAAAAGAACAAGGGGTCAAGGGGGCTTGCCCCCTTGTTCATTTTTTTTTGTGATGAATGACACTCATAGAGTGAGTCGGTAGGATATAAGTGACATTGCAAGTCAAATTTTTTCGAGCTGTGCAGGTGGTTTGAAAATTAACCACGAAAAACACGAAAAACACGAAACAAATGATTTTTTAATAAATGAATTCCTCCGTGAAACCCTATTTTGCAGGTTTTATTTCATGTTTTTAGTGT
>JBBCAX010000002.1:0-13314 GCA_051382335.1 Deltaproteobacteria bacterium TL4 | reverse complement strand
AACCAGAAGGACTTTCAAAAAAGTGAATGACGTCAATATCACTCTCAATGTTATCTTTGCGAGCAAGCCAATTCTGCAAGGTAGAGCGTGGAACATCATTTTCTTGGCACCATTGACGTTGGCTCAATTCTCTGGTGCGTTGTTCAAAATCGATCACGTTGGCTACGATTTCTGAGCGTGACCAAAATCGTTTTGATGTTGATTCTTCTAAAGGATTAGAGTCTGATTGCATGGTTCATTCGGGTGAGAGGGTTAACATGATTTTTGAAAAATTGTTAATACACTACTCCTGATTGAGTTGCAATTTCTACTAATTTTTAGACAGGGTGGCCGAACTTACGACCAAGCCCAATTTTTTAGAGTAGGCGATCTCTGTGGTGTTCTATGTGAATCGATACTGGATCCGCTGCTTTTTGAGAGATTCCATCCTCCAGGGATCAATTTCGGTGTGAATCATCCATCCGACCACTGAGGAAATAAGATGTTTGTAAGTCATTTTGATTCTCATCGTCCATTGTTTTATATGCATAGCCAGCTGAGTGAGTTGCTGAATCAAATGGGCGAGTTGTAGACATTGATAATAGTTTTTCGCGGCAGTCATTGAGGTTCTTGAAAACTTGTGTTCCAAGGCATATCCTTGATTTTTCTGTACATTGAATCCCTCGTTTTCGATGTTCCACCTCAATCGCGCGGCTTGTGTGAGTTCGATCACACTTTGGTACTGAATCTCTAAGGACGATAAAAAGACGAAAAGCCTTCATTTCGCAGTCTTGTTTATTCCACGAGGTTCCTTCATTTTCGATCCATTCATTCATCACCGAAATAGCGAAACCATTGGAGGTGACTAACTTCGCTTCCAGAACTTGATGAGAATAAAGAATGCGTTGAGGATGCTCGCAAAGTTGTCCCATGAGGGCAATCATTTCGGGGGCCCTCAAGCCCAAATCCCGTTGTTCTATGGCTTCGATGAAAAGAATTTTAGATTCAAAATGACGACCATGAAGTCCTTTTAAGGCGATCAAAACCCATTGAGGAAACCCCATATTTCTTAAAGGACGGATCGCTTTTTTAGGAAACTCCCAATAGCCGCCATAATGCTTTTCGATACAATCCGCACAGTGAGGGTGATCAAAACTCAAAACCCCGGTAGCATCTACGGCAATTAAATAATACTCATTTAGTAAACGAAAGGGGTAAAGCACCTTGTGTTCAATCAACAATTTCACTAACTCTAATTGAAGACGCTCGAGTTCTCCCGGACTCAACACACGAAACACCTCATCAACGGTATCCATATGAGCCAAACGGTGATCGGAGAAAACACGATAATAATTCGACTCAAAATTGCCGTCGTCACGGCAAAGGTTCATTCCATTGCGGGAGGTTCGACGAAACAAGAACATCGCCACGGCGCTCATTACTAATTCAGACATACTGTAGTCCGATTCTTTCCGAGGATCCGTTAGGCCATCTAAACGATCATAGAGATCTGGAAAAAAATGAACGAGCGTTTGGTGATAGGCTTCCGTTAGGCGCTTCGCTTTGTCTTTGGCCTTCTTCTCTTTCACGCGCGCCAACATCTCTGCAACTCTATTACTTTTCTTCTGAACCTTTTTCTTGTTAGCTGTTCGATTAGGTTGCATGGGCTCTCCTTGGATGGGGGTGAATCATAGTTTTGTTACTATTCTATAGGGTATACTTGTCCTATTCCCGTTCAACAAGGGCTTTTTGCAACAAGAAAAATATTTTTCCCGGTTTATTAATTCCTTTTTCTTTTCATCTACTTAGACATTCTGCTTTTTTCTCCCTGAATCGCTGGTTAAAAGTAGCGCTTCAGAGAGAAAAAAGTAATAAACATCTTATTACCTGTGGTTGGAGGAATGATTCACACAGAAATTGATCCTTGGAGGATAGAATCTCTCAAAAAGCAGCGGATCCCGTATCGATTCACATCAGTGTGGGGATACGCTGGGATCAAAAAATTCAGGATCATAAGGAACGACGAGCTACGCCCTCGTTTCAGGCAAAGCAACCGTGACCAAGTTGGCTTAGGCCGCTCGTTGAATTACTGTGGAAAATTGACGTATTGCATTTTTTTACGGATAAGGTACCCTTTAAAAGTATCTTGTTTAAAACAAAAAATAACAAAAATTATAACTACAGAGGCAGAAGGCACAGAGGTGCTGGTGGAAAAGGACAGCATGTTGAACCGTTTCAGCAAAAAAGTAAGCACAAAACGATGGATGGTTGCTTAAAATTTCTGCCTTTAGCCTTTGTGCCTGAGTAGTTACCAAAAATTGAGGACACTATGGAAGAAATTTTGATTTTAAAGCCGCTCGTTGGGGGCCTGTTAATAGGTATTGCCGCTTCTGTCATGTTAGTTTGCAATGGTAAAATTGCGGGTATTTCCAATATTTTTTTTGGAGTACTCCGCCCGAAAAGTAGCTTCTTTGGCTGGCAGTTTCTTTTTATAGGAGGATTGCTCACGGGTGGATGGATTACCTGGGTTTTATCGCCAACCTCCTACACCATAGCGGTTCCTCACTCCTTGCTGAGTTATGCAGTCGCCGGGCTATTGGTAGGGATCGGCACCTATTTGGCAAATGGATGTACTAGTGGACATGGTATTTGTGGAAATAGTCGCCTTTCGGTGCGATCTATGATTGCAACGCTGACTTTTATGTTTACAGGAGGCGTGTCCGTTTTTGTCATGAAACATATAGGGGAGATTCTTTTATGAAAGTGTCTCTGGTTAGCTTTTTTTCTGGGGTTTGTTTTTCTGTGGGCTTGAGTTTGGGTGGAATGACACAGCCTGAAAAAATTATTTCTTTTCTTGATGTTACTGGAACTTGGGATCCTAGTTTGCTTTTTGTAATGGTTGGCGCAATCGTCGTCTATTCCGTGGTTTATCATTATGCCATAAAACAACCCTCTCCTTTTTTTTCCGATCATTTTTCACTTCCTACCCTAAAGAAAGTGGATTCGAGTTTAGTATTGGGCTCTGCTTTGTTTGGCGTTGGATGGGGGGTGAGTGGGTTTTGTCCTGGCCCCGCTTTGGCGTCGATAGTTGTTGGGACGCCCCAAGTGCTTGTCTTTGTTTTGTTTATGGCTGTGGGAATGTACCTTGCCTGGTTTTTTAAAAAAGGAAAGACTCAGCCACAGATAGACGCTGATAAACGCTGATTTTTTTACATAGTCTCCCTTAATCTCTGAATAAAAATTTGAGATCTATCGTCTGCTGTGTCAACAATACATTCCTTATCCAAAGAATTCAGGCATTTGTCAACCCTAATTTACGAAGAGATGATGTAGTCTTCCCAATCTTCATCATCAACCTCCAGTTCACAGGTCACTTTTCCTTGAATGGAGATCCCTGATTCATGAACCGTCTCTTTTGTTCCTGAAACTAAAGGATGCCACCAGTCCAAGTCCTTTCCCTCAGCGATAAGACGATAGGCACAGGTGTTAGGAAGCCAGGTCAGCAGGGAGAGATTACTGATATTCAAATGAATACACTGAGGTACCAACGTATTTCTTTGCGCATAATGGCGACACCGGCATGCGTCATGATCCAGGTATTGACAAACAATGCTGGTATAAAATATTTCATGGGTCTCGTCATCTTCGAGTTTATGCAAACAGCAACGGGCACAGCCATCACACAACGCTTCCCATTCCTCAGGAGTCCACTCCCGCATCGCCTTTGTTTCCCAAAAATCATTTTTCAAGATTCAATCCGTTGTTGAGCTGCTTCCAGTAGTTCCAAGGCTTGTGCCCAGTCATCCATCGTTTTGGAAAGTTGTTCACTTAAGCTGTTTTTTTGCTGCTCCAATTTTTTTATTTCTCGCGCAGGCGTGTTTTGAAAAAAATCAGGGGAACCGAATGTTTGTTCAATGGCCGCAATGTCTGTTTCATAGCGTTCAATTTGGCTTTCGAGAGTTTTCGTTGTTTTCACTAATTTACCGACCACGCGCTTCAGTTCTTTACGTTCGTCATAAGAAAGTTCTTCAGTAGGTTTAGACTTGGTTTCTGGGGATGTGGCCTTGAGAAACGTTTGATTCCGGTCAAGGTAATCCTCACCCTGGCGTTCCAGATATTCATTGTAGGGTCCTGCAAAATCTTGTGCGCCCTCATGTGTCAGCTCAATAATATGAGTGGCCACTTCGGAGACGAAGTGTCGATCGTGACTCACCACAAAAACCGTTCCTTCAAAAGATTTTAAGGCTTGCGCCAAGGCCGCGACCCCTTCTAAATCGAGATGGTTTGTCGGCTCATCCAAGACCAAGACATTGCCTTTTTCCAACACCATTTTGGCGAAGAGAATCCGGGCGGACTCTCCTCCACTTAAGGAGGATACGGATTTGTGGACATCATCTCCTGAAAACAGCATTCTCCCCAGTAAGCCTCGAATCGCGCCAATCGTTTCAGAAGGCGCAAACTGGTACAACCACTCATAAACGCTGGCTTTTTCTTTGAGTATTTCATGATGATCTTGAGCAAAGTAGGAGAGATGTGTCTCATAACCCCATTGATAGTTTCCGTGGTCACTCGCCAAATTACCTAAAACCACATTCAACAGCGTTGATTTTCCAATCCCGTTCGGACCAATAATGGCGACTTTTTCACCCCGGTGTACATCAAAGGACACTTTTTTTAAAACCTTATTAGCGCCGAAAGCTTTGGAAAGTTCTCTTGTTTCCAAAACCATTTTTCCTGACGCTCGCTGTTGTTGAAACTGAAGTTGGAAGGCTTTCCTTGAAGAGGATTTAACTTCATCAATTTGTATTTTTTCAATTTGCTTCACACGGGACTGAGCTTGACGAGCTTTGGTCGCTTTAGCCTTGAAGCGGTCGACAAATACTTGCAGTTGGGCAATTTTCTTCTCTTGGCTCTCGATTTCTTTAAGCTTTTGTTCTGCTAATAATTTTTTAGTTTGTTCAAAGGTGTCATAATTGCCGGGATAGATTTGAAACGTCTCGTAATCAATATCCACAATATGAGTCGAGACCCTGTTTAAGAATTGCCGATCATGTGAAATAAAAAGCAGAAGTCCCTGAAACTCGCTCATCAAAAAGGATTCTAACCATTGAATCGATTTGATATCAAGGTGGTTGGTTGGTTCGTCGAGCAGCAACACTTCGGGTTCTTGAAAAAGTAACTGTGCCAGTAACACTCTGAGTTTAAAACCTCCGGAAAGCTGGCGCATGGGCCCCAGATGGTATTGTTCCTCAATGCCTAAGCCAACCAGTAATTCTCCCGCAAAGGATTCGGCGATATAGCCATCCTGACTGGCGATGATCTCTTCCAATTGTCCGAGTCGATGCCCCGTTTCGTCATCACTCGCATGAGTTTGGAGCAATTGTTCCTTCTCCTGAAGCGCATTCCAAAGTTGCGGTTTTCCCTGGAGCACCACATCTTGAACCGTTGACGATTCATAACGAAAGTGGTCTTGCTTGAGCGTTCCCAACCGTAAATTTTGAGGAATGGAAATTTCCCCTGAAACAGGCAGTTCTTCACCTATTAATAGTCTCAAAATAGTTGTTTTGCCTGAGCCATTTGCCCCAACGATGCCATAACGTTTCCCTTCATCAAACTGAAGGCTGACATTTTCAAACAAAATTTGAGGTCCATAGGTCATACTAAGATTCGATACACTGATCATTTGAATTCTTTATCCTTTAATGTAACTTTTATTGAAATGGAGACTGACAATCATTTTTTTATCTTTAACAAATTCAGAATACCCCTTTAAATTGATGTGGGTAATTTCTTGCTTGGGTTGTGGTTTCAAAGCAGAAAGCTCAGCCAACTCCTCTGTGAGATCTCCGCCCTTGTAAACATGTAACACACTGTTCTGTTTCCTCAGTTTCCGAGTCCAAAACTCCAATTGTTTCAGGGGTGCCACCGCACGGGCTACCACTACTGAAAATTGATTTTTATATTGAACCTGTTGTGCTAATTCTTCACCCCTGCCTGAAACCGCATGAGCATTGGGTAACGCTAATTCGGAAATAAACCTCTCCACAGCACGGATTTTTTTCTGTGTGGAATCAATCAATACAACCTGTAAATCGGGGCGCAAAATAGCCAGCAAAATTCCGGGAAATCCACCGCCTGTCCCAAAATCACAAAGCTGAATATCCGGCGGAATCGGACGAACCACCAGTAATGAGGCACAGTGCAGCACATGCTTTTCCCAAAATCTTGAAATATCTTTACGTGAAATGAGATTAAGATATTGATTCTGTGCGATCACGAGCTGCTCCCACTGCTCTATGAGTTTCCATTGTAATTCACTGACAACGAGTCCATTTCCCGCCATAATCGACCGAACAAGGTCCGCGTTTAACTCATCTTTAATTGTTTCTGCCATCTGTTGTACATCACTCATTGTGGATCGGTGTGGTGCCTTCCTGATTAAAATGAGAAAGAATCAGGGTTCCTATCCGTTGAAGTGCCAAAAAGGCCGCCTCTTGAAACCGTTCCCCTTCATTGCTTTGAGTTTCGGGGACTAATTCATTATTAGAGATCACGCGGATACCAAGGTAAGGGACGTTCAGTCGAGTTGCTGCGTAAGCGACAGCAGCGCTTTCCATATCTTCGCACCAGGTGCCATAGGCTTTTTGAATTTTATGAATAAATTGAGGATCCCTGTTGAATTGATCACCACCTCCCAAGATGCCTTGGTAAAATTGAAGCTGGTGGGTACTAAAAACCGATTGCATCTCTTCAACTAATTTTACATCTGCATGATACTCTAAATAACGCTGAATACGATGTTTTTTCTGGATCAGTGAGTGTCTGGGGATAATCTCTCCAGTGGGACTTTTCGTATGTCTGGTGAATTCGCGCACACTTTTCCCGATCACAATATCACCTATCTTTAACTCCGGACGATGTGCACCGGATAAACCGAGTTGCAAACAAGCACAGGGCTGAAAAGCTTTGATGAAACTATAAGCGGCACAAACCGCGTTCATGGCGCCAATCCCCGTATGTACCACCTTGATTCTGGCATCATCATAGTAGCACCATCCTTCATGAACGCTTTCATTCAAAAAAATAGTTTCTGAAATAATCGATCTCAGTTCAATATCTCCGGCGACAAAAAGGAGTATGGGCTTTTCATTCTCCATGTCGGATATCATAAATTTTGTCCTTTATTTCGTCCCAAAGATTAGCCATTGATTTTTTAGGAAATTCCTTCCATTCCATTAATTCCAAAATACACTTTTGAACATGAATTCGCTTCATTCCACGCTTCTCCCAAGAGTCATAGACTTTGCCTATTCCTTTTTCTAATACTTTTTCATCCAGGTTTTTTCGGAAAATAAATTTTAAAGCACTGTCAGGATAGTCCATAACAAACTGTGCCATGGAGTCCCAGGTGATCTTGGCCGTACCATACACCACGTCCTCATCCAGAGCGTCATTATCGCGCTGGTTATTCTCCTCTAAAAACTCTTCATAATCCGGTTCCTCCGACTTTTGTTCAACCGGAGCAGTTTCCTGCTTTTGCGGTGAGGTCTGAGGTCTCTCCTGTGAGGAAACAGGTCCCCCATCATTTGAGGTCGTGTGGTTCTGTGTTGCTTTAGCGCTCAAACTGGACGGTTTGAGTTGTGAACGCTGTGAGGGACGAACAAATTGAATAGTAACATGCTTCGCCGATGAACGCTCGGTGTTTTCAGGAATGTGAACCCGACCTTTACGGCGGATGTCATTCAACAATAACTCCACAAGCTTATGCTTCTCAAGGCCTTCTCGAATTTCCTGACGGAGATTCAATATCTCCTGGATGGAGTACCTTTGGGACACCTCTACCTTCTCGCCCTGGTCCAGAAACATCCTGTAATACGCTTCCAAACATAACAAGAAATCATGAAAGGGATGCGCTTGCTCGCTGATAAGCCCTAAATGAATGTTACGACGAAAATTGAAATGATGATGCTGACCTCGCGTTAACTGATCAAAAAACTTAAGGATTCTTTGACGCAATTTTTTTTTTAATGTTTCACGAGGCAGGTTAAGTTCTTGAAAATAAGCAATAAAGCGTTGTAAACGATCTCGTTGAAGCCACTTTGTAAACAGTTCACTTTCTTGCTCAAAAAAGTCGCAAAGAACGTCTTCCCCTTGCTGTACTTCCGTCCGCGCCGCGTCATCAAACAGGAATCCTGACAGATACAAGTGTTCACAGAGTTGATTCCATAAGGATTCATCATCTGGAAGGGTCAAGTCGAGATGGCTTTGAGGTGTTTTGAATACAGCGGCATGTCGAAGCATGATATGCAAGATAATGAAAGTGAAACACCATTGAAAATCAGGTCAAAACATCGTAGCTTCCGAGCACCTTGTGGATAAAAAAAGAAGCGTTGAGACTTGCCAGGCACGCTTTGGTATTTTGGTTATTATGAAAATCAACGTAAAACACATACACCCAAGGCACCTTTTTAGAAGGCCGAGATTCGAGGCGACATAAATTGATCTCATATTCTTTGAAGATCTTGAGCAAATCAAACAACATGCCGGAGTGATCTTCATTAAGCTCAATGAACAAAGACGTCTTTTTTCGTCCAAAGTCAAAGGCTTCGGTTCCCCGACTCTTTCGCACCACGATAAAGCGAGTGGTGTTATTCTCATAATCCTGAACATTCGTCTGCTTGTCACGGTTGACTACAAACTCCGCGTATTTTTCTGTCAACGTGTAAGGAATGATCGCAGCGACGGTTTTCTTCTTTCGCTGAGCCTTAAGAAACTGTATGCCTGAATCCGCGTTACTATTGGTAAATAAAATCTCTGCCTCAGGAAAATTTTGACCTATAAAGTTGATGGTCTGCTCCGAAGCCTGAGGATGCGCGTAACATAAAGTGATTTGATCCAAATCCGCATTGGCCAGTACCGTATATCGGATCGGAATGTTGATTTCCTGCAAGATGACTAACTCATGACTCACCAACAAGTCCTGGACTTGATCGATCACTCCGGCCACTGAGTTCTCAATAGGAATCACCGCCACAGAATCCGGATATTGCACCACATGTTTCAACGTTGACGCAATGGTTTTGGTATAGGTCAACTGAGAAAAATCGGTACAAATAGCCTTTGCCGCCTCATCACTAAACGTGCCCTCGGGACCTAATATGAAAATTTGAGAATAATTCTCATGAATCATTGCTTCCGTTTAATAAATACGATTTTAGCGGATGGTCAAGGTTCTTCCTGAGCGGATACACTGTGTACAGACCTTCATTTTTTTCTTTCTCCCTTTAATTGAAGGAATGTTGACACTTTGAAGATTGGGCTTCCAGCGCTTGATTGTTCTCCGATTGGAATGACTGACATTGTGCCCGAATTGATTGGATTTATTACAAATATCACACTTGACTGACATGGTATACTCCTCTAGATGATAACAATCCCCTAACCCCAAAGAGCCTCAAAGCCCCAAGGATTTTGAACCGGTAGCGTACAACGAGCTCGGCGGAGATCCACTTTTTCAGGGAATGCTCAAGAAATAAGACAACTTCGTAACGACAAAATCTTACACTCACAGCCCGATACTCCTAGTGCGTTTAAACTGCGGTTGTTTAGCAGTTTTTAAAGTGAGAGGCAACCTTTTTCGAATACCTCCTCAAAAAAAGCGTGTTTATTGCATGAATCAAGAATACCCCCGCCCTGTCCCAGGAGTAAATTCCTTGAGCCTTTTATGCTCAACGTCATCAGCAACCTTAACAAAAAATGAAACTAAACGTTAATGCCCACGTTTCACCTGGAAAATTTCAAACACAAGAAGTACTCTCAGGCGAGAATCATGGTAAATAGTAGGAAACTATTGACAACAATAACACCCAACAAATGATGTGGTCCCGATGACAACGCCTCGTATAGCAATCTATCCAACCAGTGCGAATCCTCCGACTTGGGGACACGGTGATATTCTTCTGCGTGCGGCAAAGCACTTTGATCACCTTTACTGGTCTGCCGCGGTAAACCCTACGAAACAATATATTTTCACCGCGGAAGAGCGTCTTCAGATGATGAATGTGTATCTCAAGCATTATGGTTTGAAGAATGTAACGCTTGATGTGTTTACAGGTTCCACGATCAGATACGCCCAACAAAAAAAAGCCACGGCTCTCGTCAAAGGACTCCGGAATTATACCGATTTTCAAGTCGAATTGCAGCAAGCCGTGGGCAATCAGGGCATCGACTCAGAAATTGAAACCTTTTGCCTTTTTGGAACGCCCGCACTTTCTGTCGTGAGTTCCTCATTGGTTCGCGAACTGGCCTTGTTGGGAGAAAATATTGAAGGATATGTCCATCCAGAAGTTGCGGCATTTGTGGGTGAAATCATCCTGAGGCAAAGAACTACAGTTTGATAAATAATGAGAGAGACCATGGAGTTAGAACACGATTTTGACATGAAACGGTTATTAATTCAAGGATTCGGGGTTTTTTTCGCATGGACGCTTTTGAATGTTGACCTCAATGATCCAACGGTTTTTCATCAGGTCTATCCTACGGCTGGAATCCAGAATATGGGGGGCTTGTTTGGTGCCCTGATTTCAGGGACCTTGGTTGAACTTTTGGGGCCTGCAGCTCTTGCGCTGCCCTGGTTTCTTGTTCGTTTAAGTAATCCCAAAATAAAAAATATTTCTTCTTTTGCCAGTTGGTATCATGCGTGGGTCATCATCTTAACCCTCTCGGTTCTGCAATCTTTAATCGAAAAATATAATTTCCCTTCCGAAGCTTCTTTTTTAACCACTCCTTTTTTGCTTCATTCCGGTTATATTGGAAGTTCTGGCGTACTTTGGATTGAACGTACAATAGGGCCCTATTTGGGGGCGTTGGGACTCATGGTGACCTTGCTTTTTTCAGGAATAAAGCTTTACCATGCGCTTCCCTTCCAACCATTTTTCAGCTTGGTAACTCAGATCACTACAGTTCTGGTGGGCTCGGTTTCGCATCTTTTTAAATACAACTATTCCAAACAATTCATCCATACTCTCGTTAATCGTTTTCACAAACTTCGCAACCCCTGGTTCCACGAAGAAATAAGCTCCTCCCCTCCCGAGGATATCGAAGACTCTTTTTCGGAGGATGAAATGGAATATACGAAAGAGGACTAAAAAATAACGATGTGGAAAAAGGAAAAAATTATCTTTGAAATTTGCGCTGAAGGAAACACCGTACAAGTTATAGATAAAACAGGAAGACGGGAATTACGTTTTGGAAATACGGTTGTTCAGAGTGCTGTTTCTTTGGTCAACCCTGATCATCTTTTACTCAAATATACTCAATACATGATGTTGGGCTTTGTCTTAAAGCCTGAGACAAAATCCGTTTTACATATTGGCTTAGGGGCTGGAAATATACTTCGCTTCATTCACACTCATTTCCCCGCCATCACCCATGACGTTATTGAAAACAACCCGGACATTCCCCTGGTTGCCTCCCAATATTTTGACATGCCCCAGACACAAAAAATTCAAATTCATATCGCTGATGCGGGGAAGTGGGTTCCACAATGTAACAAGCAGTATGACTTAATCATGCTGGATGCGTTTGGCCCTCACGGGACCCCTACTTACCTGATGACCCCTCTATTTTTGAGTCAATTAAAAAATTGTCTGAAGCCTCAAAGTTGGGTTGTAGGAAATGTCTGGACCTTGCGAATGCCACTCAATCTCCAACTGCCCTTTTGGCAGGAAGTATTCCCCCAAGTCATCTACGCTCCCACACAACCCATTGGGAACGTAGTGCTCTTTGGCGGAAACCAAGAACAGAAAACGGACATGAAAACAATTCATTATAATGCAAAAGCGTTACAAGCCCGGATTCCTCTGGAGTTTTATGATCTCTGTAAGTCCATGCACTTGGACGCAACCCCTGTTTTTGTGGATCCCCTTAACTAGTTGCTCTTAATCCATCATATGTAAAGGAAAAGCATGGAAAATTTGATAAAAAAAGAAATTCGTCATAATGTTTTAATCATTACCTTGAATCGACCGGAAAAGAAAAACGCCCTCAATATTGAAATGTATGGATTACTGATAAAGGCCATTAAACACGGAGAGCGCAAATCGGAGGTCCATGTGATCTTAATTCAGGGAACAGGCGATGCCTTTTCAAGTGGCAATGATTTTAAGGACTGCTTTGCACAGCTTAGCAAACCTTGGAAATTATTTGTCATTCCACGCTTTCTGAATTTCCTTCCGCGTATCAAAAAACCTTTGATTTTTGCCATCAATGGACTCGCTATGGGGGTTGGCGCCACGCTTCCATTGCATGGGGAAGCCATCTATGCTTCCTCCGATGCGATTTTCCATTATCCTTTTGTTGAAATGGGAATTTGCACCGAGGCCGGCTCCAGTGTACTTTTACCTCAATGGGTTGGTCGGCAACATGCGAGACGACTTTTGTCAGGAGAAAAAATTAATGCAACCGAAGCCAAAAAAATTGGGCTAGTTTCTGATATCTATCCTAAGGAAACGCTATACGAGGAGGCTTTTGAGCACGCAAAAAAAATGGCGTCTTTTCCTGCGAAGGCACTGATTCATCAAAAAAGATTATTTCGACAACCTTACGAAAAAGCCTTGAAACGAGCCATTCATGCGGAGTTTTTCACAGTAGCGCAATTGCTGCTTACCTCAAAAGAAACCATGGAACGGACACTCCATCCCAAAAAAGAAACACGTTGATTGACGGAACCCCGCAGAACCGCAATCGAGAACAATAGTGTAATTATTCAACTTCATGTTTCAATATTAAAGCAATGATTTCAGTTGGTTTAAAAATAAGGCGATAATCTTAAGACGAATGTCGTTGAGTCCTTCGATGAAACGACTTTGATTTCCCTGAAGATTGATATTGACGCAGTGGACTCATGAGAGCTGAAGGCCTGGATGTCAGTCCCTGGATCGTGGAACAACTTCTCAAGAAACATGGATATTCTTATCGTTTCGCAAGCAAATCGCTGAGTATCGGCCAATCTGAGTTTCGCGATGAACAACAGTTTGAAAACATTGCTCGTTTGAAGGAAGACTATGAAAAAGCAGGAAATCCGATTATCAGTATCGACGCAAAAAAAAAGAGGCATTAGGGAATCTGTACCGAGAAGGAAAACTCTATACCCAAGAAGTTCTTCAAGTCTACGATCATGATTTTGAGTCTTTGAAGGAGGGAACCGTTAATAGACATCTTTCCTAAATAAAGCCTGGATTTTAGCGAGTTCACGGGTATCCTCCTCTTTTACATAATTTTCAGTATTTCAAATGTATTGTAAGGAGGACCTATGAGCTACTTTAATAAATTGAG
>JBBCAX010000001.1:0-38729 GCA_051382335.1 Deltaproteobacteria bacterium TL4 | reverse complement strand
GAACCTGGTCCAGAACTGGAGAACAACCGGTAGTGAAAACCAAAGGAATTCGTAAAGGCGCTAAAATGTTTGGGGCCATCGAGTTTTTTGGAGGGAAATTTGAATATCGTGAGTCTTTGATTTACAGTATCCGACCCAAATCGCTTAAACTTCTCAAAGAAGAAAAAATGGAGATTGAACTTCTCAAAAAACTCAAACCCTTGAAAAATCTGGAATATCAAACGTTGAAAAGTTTCTTAGAGGATTTAAATAAAACTCTTGGCCCTGAAAATACCCAAAAATACGAAACGCAAATTCTTAAAGCGACGGAAACCTCCGGTCGATTTAACGGGAATTCATATATTCAGTTTCTTCAACAATTATTGCAAAAATTTAATTCCAAGATCATTCTCATTGAAGATGGAGCCTCCTATCATCGTGAAAGCTCAGTAAATGACTTTAAAGAGAAAAACAAGAATCGCTTAACCATCGTTCGATTCCCCACATTTTCTCCAGAGCTTAATCCTATTGAAAAACTCTGGAAAAACACTAAAAGAGATGCCACTCATCTCAAATATTTTCAATCTTTTGAGGACTTAAGAACAGCAGTGATCCAGACCTTTGAAGGCTATATGAATGAGGCGAGTAAAGTGCTGACTGTAATGAAAAAGCTAAGAATTCAAGCAGGTCTTGTTTAGAATTTCTAGGCAATTCATTTTGCTCTCTAAAAAGGACAAACTGACCAACTAAGGAGGAATCCGCACTGTCTATTTTTTAAGTAACTGATATTATTGAGTTTATTAAAAATAAGAAACAGGCAGAAATGCCATTAACTACATGAAAAACTATAGCAAAGCTCCCACTGCTTGATTCAATTGTTTAAAGTTATCGCCGAACTGTTCCGTAATCTTTTCATTGAAATCTTTGATAACCTCTTTTAAAAGTTTTAGTAATGGTACCTACATGAAATAATTGTAATAAATTCATCATCAACCGCATAAACCAAACGATTTGTGTCATCAATTCTTCTTGACCAAAAGCCTGATAGATTTTCTCTTAATGGTTCGGGTTTTCCTATACCTTCAAAAGGTTGTCGTTTGGAATCCTCAATCAGCTTATTAATTCTTTTCAATGTTTTTCTATCTTGAGATTGCCAGTAAATATATCCATCCCATCCTTCATCTGTCCATGCTAGTTTTCTACTCATTCACTAACTCTCTTTCATGAATTTTTCCATTTTTGTACTGTTCAATGGATTTTGCTAAATGAGATGCATTTGCGGGAGAACGAAGAAGATGAAACGTTTCCATATAGCTATTAAATGTCTCTAAAGACATGACAACAGCGTCTTGTGAGTCTCTACGAGTGATGACTGTATAATCAGCATCATCTGAAACTTGATCCAAAACCGATTTTAAATTGTTTCGTGCTTCACTAAAATTAACTACTCTCATATCATCCTCCTATTGGTTGTCATTAATATTGTACAAGTATATTGAATCTTTGAAGGATGTGCAAGTATTTGAACATGTTTTATTTGGGGAGGAATCCACCAGTACGAAATTATTGGTCGTCTCTGCAAATTAATGGAGGTAGCATAAATGGTGTTCTTTTGGTATGAAATTATGGGTAGCAAAACATAATTTTCACCTATAGACGTTCATTTAAATAAATTCATTGGAATCAATGTGGAGTACCAAAGCTTGCTTTGGCAAAATTAAAAGAAAAGCTTTGGCTTTTCTGGTCAAAGCAAGCTTTGACACTCCTAATAATGAGTCGATTAAATGGATCATCAAAAATATACATTCTGAATAGATTTAAATGAACATCTATAAAAGCTGGACTTTGAACATTTGATTCATGGTTTTAGTTTTAATTATTCAATAATATCAGTGGTTTTATTTTATGAATGAATTAATGCAAGGTTATTATTTCCCGTTTTTCAGGCCAAACCTATCATTAATTCTAATACGACTTTATAAGTCTCTGATTTTATTCAGGAGTAATATTGAGCAAATTGTTCAAAGTCGAGATACTGGACACTTCATAATTTTCCCTTGATCAAAGCGTTTTGAAAGAAATCCTTAAAAAACATTTTTTAGGACAAATTGACTTTTTGATTTTGAATGCTTTCCCGTTTAGGTATCGTTAGCAAGATCTTTTTCAAAATAGCAATATTTCGCGATAGGTTGGGCGGTTGCAGCATTTCGAAATGACTGCCGTAACCACGATAGAGGGCAAACGGCCCTTCAGTAACCTGATCCCAGCGTTCTGCGTGAGGATCGTGATTCGGATCCGTGGATCGAATTAAATGGATACGGGAGGGAATCGTCCCCTGTTCCAGGTGCTCAGACAGAAATTGGGCGTATTGAGTGATGACGTGTTTGAACTCGTTCCTGAGCTCTGAATTTTCGTGGATTTCCTCAATTTTAGCCGCTAAGTAATGGTGGATCAACCACTCTAGATCTTCCTCGGAATAAGCGTCCGGTTCCACTCTGCGTCTGGAATCCAGCAAAATCAGATCCGAAACCGCTTTTCCTTGTTTGGTGAGTTCTTTGGCAATTTGAAAGGCCAGATTTCCGCCTGCGGAATAGCCAAAAAGCTGGTAAGGACCTTCCGGTTGGATTTGCAGGACAGACTGTACATAGTCAGCGATCGTGTTTGCTGTTTTTCTAAAATTAAAAGCGTACAACGCATAAGCCTCAAGCTGATCGGCGAGGTTTTTGTAAAGCAGGCCATAGCCTGAAATATCAGGAAAGCAGAACAGTTTCCGCTCACCTTCCTGGTTGAGCAAAAAGGAAAGTTCCTGTTTGAAAACCGGGGCGTTCTTGGAGGGTGCTGACAAATATTCACCCATTTCCCGGAGAGAAGGTTTTTGATAAATCAGCGTTAAGGAAATCGGCACTTTGAAGGCGGCCCTGACTTTTGTGATCAGTTTAATCGCCTTTAATGAATTTCCGCCTCTTTCAAAAAAGTTGTCATCCCTGCCAAGCTCCTTGTTGGATAAAACTTCTTCCCACAGTAGCGCCAGTTGTTTTTCTGTTTCTGTAACAGGCTGAACTTTTTTTGAAGGCTCAAGCGAAGTCAGCGCAATCTCCGGTAAGGCTTTTCGATCCACTTTGCCATTGGCGTTGAGAGGAATTTTTTCCAATTGCAGCATCTGAGCGGGAATCATATATTCCGGGAGACTTTTCTTTAAAGCGTTTTTGACCTCTTTCATGTTGATTGTCCCTTTTCCCGTCAAATAAGCGTAGATCTCACTTTCCTTGTTGGCGTTGGCTTTAACGATCACAGCACAGGCATCGATTTGTTCCTGTTGCTTCAAACACTGCTCGATTTCCCGGAGTTCGACCCGATATCCCCGGATTTTTACCTGATCATCAACCCGCCCCAGAAACACCACATTGCCGTCAGGTAAATAGCGGGCCAAGTCTCCCGTTTTATAAAGGCGGGCTTTGGCTTTAAAGGGATGTCCCATAAATTTTTCCTGCGTCAATTCCTCACGATTCAAATAACCACGTGCCAGGGCTGCGCCTCCAATATAAAGCTCACCGGGAATACCTATCGGTACAGGCTGAAGATAAGGATCCAGAATATAGATTTCCACATTGGCAAGTGGTTTTCCCAAAGGGACAGCGGATAAATAAGCATGGGGCGATTGAGGGGTTAGGTCATAAGTCAATACACCGACTGTTGTTTCAGTGGGTCCATAATGATTCAACAGACGACACTCTGGACGGAGGCGCTGGACTTCTCGAATTAAATCCCAAGGAGCGGATTCTCCCCCCAGAATCAGGCGTTTTCTTGGCAGAACGTTTTCAGGAAATTCCGCGTTTAACAGAGCTTTTAAGTGAGAAGGGGTGATTTTAAGCACATCCATCGAATGCCGGTTGAAATATTCAGCAAGCGCGTCAGGATCCGTAATCCGGTTTTGAGAAATGATGTGCAGACATCCTCCACCGCATAACGAAGGAAAAACTACCGTGTTTCCCAGATCCGCGGCAAAAGTGGAAACCGTCGCGTAATTCGCTTTTTCCGGCAAGGCCAGGCGTTGTTGAATGGCACAAAGATAGTTGAACAGTTGCCTGTGCTCAATTTGAACTCCTTTGGGCTGTCCTGTTGTTCCAGAAGTAAACAGCACATACACCAAATCTTCAGGCACAACCGTTGGCAATTTGTGTGCGGAGTGTGTGTCTTTTTCACTGAGGTCCGTATCCAAACAAAGGATCTGGATGGGGATGGCAGGAAGCTTGTGTTTCATTGCCGATTGAGTGACAACCAGAGACGCTTGAGTATCGTTGAGAATAAAGCGGATTCTGTCTAAAGGCAATAGCGGGTCAATCGGAACATAGGCCGCACCGGATTTAAGGATGCCTAACATGCCAACCAGCATCTCCAGGGAACGTTCTAAAAATAAGCCAACCAATGTTTTGGGCTGAATCCCTCTGGCCATGATATGTTGTGCCACCTGATGACTGTAAGCGTCTAACTCCTCATAGCTGAGTTGTTGTTCTTCATAAGCGACCGCGATCGCTTTGGGCTGCTGTGCTACGTGTTTTGCGAATAAATCAAGAATCGTGATTGTTTCGGGAAAGGAAACCCTGGTTTGATTGAACGTTTCCAGCATTTTCGCGACTTCGTTTTGTGAGGATAACGACAAGGAACGAATCGGCGGCTGAATATGACGGCCATCGGTTTTTGGAAGCAAAAGCACACTGTGAAGTAACTGTTCCAAATGCGTCCAGAGTTGCAGCATACGCCATTCCTGGAATAAATCGGTTCGGTATTCAATGGACGCGTTAAGGATGGAACCGACTTCAGTAAAATGAAGATTCAAATCGAACTTGCTGATGCTTTCAAATTCCAGGAAAGGAGCAATGGAAAGTCCTTCGATTTCAGGCTGAAACATATCCTGATTCTGCAAAACCACCATCACATTAAAAACAGGAGTCCTATCCGTATAACGTGGAATTTCCAGTTCTTCCACCAGTTTGTCAAAAGGATAAAGCTGATGGTTATAGGCTTCGGTTGTTGTTTGTTTCATCTTTCGCAAGACGTCCGCAAACGTATCGGTGCCTTTGATCGTATCCCGTAAAGCCAGTGTATTGACAAAGCATCCGACTTGAGCTTCAAGATCAGGATGATTCCGTCCCGCGATTGGAGAACCGATGATGAGATCCTCCTGCCCTGTATAACGATGGAGCAGAACTTTGATCAACCCCAGCAAGGCCATAAACAGACTGACCTGGTACTTGCCGCATAGTTGATGAAGACTTGCGGTCAGTGCTTCACTGAGCTGAAAGTGTAATTTTTTTCCTTCATGAGAAATCGTAGGCGGGCGTGGAAAATCTGAAGGAAGATCCAGCAAGGGTAATTCCCCTGATAATTTCTGATGCCAATACTCCCGGTCTTTTCGAATATTGGGTGTGTCTAAAAGTTGATTTTGCCAAACCGCATAGTCTTTGTACTGAATACCTAAACGTTCCAGCGTTTCGTTCTGCCGCTGAAGACTGGCGTTGTAGAGTTTAAAAACTTCGTTAACGAGAATCCCCCAGGACCAGCCATCGCAAATGATATGATGCATCGACAACAGAAAGACCCATTGACTTTCGTTCAGAGTCAGTAAGGTTCCACGGATTAAGGGGCCGTTTTCCAAATCAAACGGGTTTTCAAATTCTTGAGACACCACTAATTTTGCCTGAGCCAAGGGATCCTCCGCAGAACGTTCATCAAGTTCCTTGAGTTGAAATTCAGCGTTTGAATGGATCTTCTGCTTGGGTTCTCCGTCAACAGTGAGGAAGGTCGTTCTCAATGATTCATGACGTTCTATTAATTGTTGAAAGGCAAATTTCAATTTTTCTGTACTCAAACTTCCTTCAAGTAAAAACGCGCCTGAAATATTATAGACCAATGCGTTATCCTGAAATTGACTCAGAACCCATAAGCGTTTTTGCGCGTGAGACAATTCATAATATTCCTGTGCCTCAACCACCTCAATTGAGTGATATCCGAGGGTGATTTTTTGTTGAATCAAGGAGCTTAACTGTGAGATAGTCGGGTGATCAAAAACTTCTTTCAAGCCTAACTCTACCTCAAAGATTTTATAAATTCTGGAAACCAAGCGTGTCGCGGTTAAGCTGTGTCCGCCCAAATCAAAAAAGTCATCTTCAATGCCAAGCAGTTCCCGCTTCAACAGTTTTTTCCAGAGGTCCACTAATTTTTCCTCCGTTTCATCCCTGGGTGCCACATAGGAACGAGTTGAGCGTTGAGCCTCGTGTTCTTCAATAGCGAGAGACATCAGGGCTGTGGTTTCATGATGTAAAAGGGGGAGGTAATAAGCTTTATGTTCCTGATTCTCATTCAGTGTCAATAAGACCTTCCACCCATGTTGATTCCCCATTTTCCTGGATGATGCCGCCTCCCTCGGGGGTTCTGTTTTATGAGAAACCTTGGGTTCCTTTGATTTCTCAGGAACAATGGGTGCGGATTCAAACGCTTCGTTGTAGAAAAACGTGATTTGCTCCACTTTTTCCGGGAGTTGAGCTGTTGAGATTTGATAACGTGTTTGCTCAGGAGTTTGTTGAAGTATTTGCCAGTTGGCTTTAGCCAAGGCTTGACGCATGGGTTGGTTTTTAGGGGTTGGTCTAAAATCCGCGTCGATGTGCTTCAGTTGATTTTCAAGACAAAATTTTCTTAAGCCTGATAAAATAGCGGTTTCCACCTCCCGTCCCAAAACACGGCAACTCAGCAAAAAACTATCCAAATACAAGGACCCTGTTTCTTTACGGGCAATCACGACCCCAACGAGACCATAATCACCAAATTTATCTTTAACATGAACCGACCAGCCTTGGTGATGGTCATCCTGGAGCAATTTTTCAATTTCATGGGAGGTTCTTCTGAGGGTACTCAAATTAAACTGATTGGTCCGTTGAGTCAATTGCGCGACACGGTCGATCTGCTGGGGTTGGACCGGATTCATCCAGACTTTCAACTCCAAACTTTTTAAGAAGTCCTCCAGGGACAAGGCTTCGGAGTGTTCCTGCCGTTGTTTTTCTGCCACAACCATTGCGGAGCGGTTGCGGTCTTCGTCCGTGACTTGAAATTTGTCAAAAGCCCATACGTGTTTTAAAAAAGAAGGAAAATGCGAAGGAGATTGAGGCAGCAACAACGTTAAGACCTCGGGACAATGATGCATGACTTCACTGCACTCCGCAGTGCTGTCATCCAGGAAAATAAAACTGTTGACTCCCAAGTTGAGTTCTTTTGCCATTTCCCGTATATTCCGGGATTTTCTTTCCCAGTTGATCCGATGAGCCACGATATGTTCGCGCTTGAGAAGCATGTCAGGATGCTTGTCAAAAACTTCCCAGACATCCTCTTCGCTATTCTTGCTGCAAAGCACTATCAACCAGCCTTCCTGATGTCGGTCAATAAGAAACTGCTGTAGCCACAGATATTCATGCTCAACCCGCACCTTCAAACCCGACTCCCCAACAATGCCGTTCCATAAGGTATTGTCACAATCCACAGCGATCACCTTAAAATGAGGTTTTTTCCAGGCAAGAATCTGTCTAGCCCCGTATGTTGCCGCTGCCGCGAAATATTCATCGGAAAAGGGGAGATGCCCGGTCTGATCTTTTTGACGATCAAATATTTCTTCCAGCTCATAGAGCGTTTCCACCTGTTCAAAATCGAGTAAATGAAAGCGTTCTGAGTTTGACAAAAACGTTTTCCAAGCGGTGTTCAACTCACTGATTTTATTTTTGACCTTTGAGCTGAGAGACAAGTGCTTTGAAACCGGAAAAACGCCGACAAAGGTGACTGCCGCGAAATTCTGTTGGATGACCTCCACCAGTTGCCAATAATGTTGATCCAAATGATTCACATAAGCCTGATCCGTTTCCAACGCCAAATCCCGTATCCAATCTTCAAAACGTACCAGAATCAGGTTAAGTCCCTCGTTTTGCCGTAAAACACTATCCGCGTTCAGAAGTTGTTGAAACACTTGATTATAGGGGGCGAGGAGGCCGGAGACTTCAAGCTCAAACTGTTTCAGCCACCACTCGAGATAGGGAACAAAAGGATCTGCGGTGAACGTGGCGCAAAGCACACAAGGCATGGCCTTGGAGGGGAATGCCAACCATTCTCCCTGACTTATTTTCATTTGCTCATAAGCAGCATACGGTCCAAGGACTTTGAGCTTGTTATCCCTTTGTCTTAGTCCTATGAAATCCGTTTTAATGAGCTTCGATTCTAAAGAAAAAGGACTTTCAACAGCAGCGTATTCCGTGAGAGTGGAGTCTTTCCTTACACTCAGATAAATCCGTCCCAGAGTTTCTTCAGGTGAGAGTCGAAGCAAGTGATCCAAAACATAAACTTTGGAATCTTCATCGGTTGCGTCCTCATACGTTCTGCCCCAAAAGTGCGAGAAGGCTGAAGGATGCGGGGCCGTTTGCAGGATTTGCTCCCGTTGATCTTTCGCGATCAGTTCCAGTGACGCTAACGTGCGTGAAGGCTCGTTGATGATGGAGTCAATCAGGTAAGAAAGGTGATTTCCAATAGTGTGGATCTGTGCTGAGTCGTACAACGCATGGTTATAGCAAAGAACAATACTCAATTGCTGGCCTTCAGGTAACAGCAGAATATTAAAATCGTAATTAATATTTTCAAAAGACGCCGTTTGTTCAATCCGAAGTCCCAACTCCCGTTCTAATTTTTCAGCAAAGGCCTGGTCCAGGGGATAACTTTGAAACGTGATTAAATGATCCAGAAGTTTTTGTTTCAGAAGGGTTTCTCCCTGAATATCCGCCAAAGAGTAATAATGATGAGGCTCACTGTTTCGCGCGTCTTTTTGAAGGGTTCGCGCCAATTCTGGAAACGTAGCCTTGGGGGCTATTTTGACTCTCACAGGGACAGCGTTGATGAACAATCCAAGCATGTTTTCAACATTGAGAAGTTCAGGGGGTCTTCCTGAAACCGTAGCCGCGAATACCACATCCTCAGCATCATTGTATTGAGCTAACGCAATTCCCCAAAAAGCGAGAAACAGAGTATTCAAGGTTACTTCCGCTTGAACCGCAATCTTTTGCAGCGCCTGGACCTGAGTTGCGTTTAAAGTCACCTGATGTCGCGCGACCGTTTTGGTTTCATGTTTTGAGCCAGCCAGACGTCCGGGAGGTGTGCTGAGTTTTAAATAATCGGCCAGATAATTCTGCCAATATTTTTTGGAAATTGCTTGATCCTGTTTGCCCAGCCATTGAATGTAGGCTTTATATTGAGGTGCGGGAAACAAAGCGGGAGTTATTCCTTTTTGAAAGGCCTGATAGCACTGAAACAGTTCCGTCATCAGGGGTCCTAAAGACCAGCCATCGGCAATGATATGGTGGCAGCTCAAAACGACGGTATGGGTATTTTCATCCAGACGAAACACAGAAACCCTCAGCATCACCTCGGAGGACAGCCTAAAATAACGTTGACGGTCTTTGAGCAAAAAAGAGTTGAGATAGGCTTCACGCTCACTTTGGTTTTGGAAGGAAAGATCTTCAAACTCAAACTCAAGCTCACGGGCTTTGAGCACAAGCTGCAAAGGCTCAGGGACATTCTTGGTTACAAAAATCGAGCGGAAAATATCATGCCGTTTGAGCAGTTCATTCCAGGCGGATTGAAAGTGTTGGAGGTTGAGTTTTCCATAAAAACGATAAACAAACTGTTCAAAATATAACAACAGTTCCTGCTCATACATGGCATGAAACAACATCCCCTGCTGCATTGGAGATAAACTGTAGATATCCTGAATATCACTTTTTTTAATCATTAAAATTACATCGTGTTCAAGGGGACAGAGACATAGATTCAAATAACAGTTGTTGCACCTCTTGGAGCAAATCAACCATACGTATCGGCTTGCGCAGAATCAGTTTGATGCCAACGCTTGCTAATTCCGCTTCACTGTAAAGGGTATCAAACCCTGTGGTTAGAATAATGGGAATATCCCCGCGGATTGATTTCAGTTCTTTGCTCAGTTGAACCCCATCCATAAGCGGCATGGTCAAATCGGTAATGATTAAGTCAAAGACCTCTGGGTGTTTACGAAAATCATCAATACATTGCAAACAATCACGATGATCCGTGACTTGATACCCTTTTCCCGTCAAGGCCTGTTTCAAATAATTGAGAAAATCAGGCTCATCGTCAATAATCAAAATATGCCCTCCTCCCTGAGGGAGTTCTCTTGAGGAAAGCTCAACCTCAGACGCTGAAGAACGGTCTACACCAGGAAAGAGAATACTGATGGTTGTTCCTTTTCCAATCTCACTTTCGACAACCATTTCCCCATGATGCTGTTCTACAATTCCATGAACAATGGCTAAGCCAATTCCTTTATTTCCGTCGAGAAGAGAGCGTTGAGGGATAGCCTCAAATTCACGATCAGCAGGATGTTTTCCATAAACAGAATCCTGCACGATGAGTTTCAAACAGTCGTTTGCTGTTGAATTGGCGGCGCTACTAACCTCAGAATTTTCAACCGTTTCCAGTTGAACCGTCAAACACCCTCCCTGTTTCTCCATCGCTTGTACGGCGTTCATACATAAATTGATGAGGATCTGTTGAAATTGAGTGAGATCCGCAAAAATTTCAGGACACTGGGGAGGTATAATGGTTTTGATTTCAACTGTTGAAGGAATGGTTTCATGAAGCATCTTCAAGGTTTCTTTGACGATTGGAAGGACATTCAACGGTTGTAATTTTGTTTGATTGCGACGACTGAAGGTTAAGAGTTGCTTCACTAAGTCGGCACCTCTTGCTCCGGCCTGATCAATTTTATGCAGCAATTGATACTCGATCGTATCTTCAGTAAACCGTTCTTTAAGAACTTCCGCAAAGCCCATCATGGTTCCCAGAATATTATTGAAATCATGGGCAATTCCTCCTGAAAGCGTACCGATTGCCTCCATTTTTTGGGATTGAACTAATTGTTTTTCAAGTTTCTTTCGTTCCGTAATATCCGTAATCACCGCCAGCGAGCCGATCACCTTTTTTTGATCATCATAGATCGGAGATGTCGAAACAAGAATTTCGAGGTTGCCCCCGTTTCTATGAGCGCTTACCATTTCGAAACGGTTGGATTTTCCAGGGTCTGCCTCAATTTTCCGTGAACTCACCGTCTGATTAGAACCAGGACTCAAGAGCTGAGACATCGGAAACCCCACGATCTGTTCACGGGAGTATCCGGTAATGGCGCAGAGTTTATCGTTGACATAGGTAACAAGCCCCTCTTCATTCTGAAGCCCCAGCCCCTCACTCATGTTTTCAACCAGCATCTGATACAGCGCCTGACCTTCTCGGACTCTTTTCTCAGCGTTTTGACGATGTTCAATTTCTTGCTGCAAACGTTTTAAAGAGTCTTTGACGTTGGTGTAAAGATTTGCGTTATCCAGGGAAATCGCGACCTGTCCCAATAAAAACTGAAGCATATCGCCTCGTTCCGAAGTGAAGACAGAGCGAACATTACTTTCCAGATAGAGGAGGCCTCTCAATTTATTGTGATGAAGAACCGGAGCACATAAAACAGACTTGGTTTGATGATGGATGAAGTAAGTATCGGTATGATAATATGCCGCTTCCTGGCTCACATCATCGACAATAACCGGTTCCCGTGTTCTGGAAACAAGATTAACGATTGAAAGCGGGATGAGCGAGGGGGAGAGAGGCGTGTCCGACTCCAGATTTTGAGTATGGATCACCTCAATATCATCCAGGTTTGAGCCATAAGCTTGCATCACAGGCTGGTTATTTTCAATCAGCACAAAGACACCTCTTTGTGCCCCCGCGTTTTCGATCACGATAGGGAGCATGTGTGCCAACAACTCGCCCGTTTCAATCTGTTCTGAAATCGCCTGAGACGCCTTAATAACACTAGCGAGATCCACTATTTGATGAGGAACCCTTGGCTCCAATGACGGGTTATTTGAGGCAGCGTAACTGTTCTGAAACGCAAAATCAGGGTATTGAGCTTCCAAGTGTTTGACCTTGGCCCAGGCTTCCCAGAGCGAATAGGTGTGATACGCCTGTTGAAGATAGGTTTGGGCAAGAGGGCGGTTGTTTTGCGACAAAAAGAATTGTCCCGCCAGCTCGTAGGCCAACGCTTCATCATTCAGGTACCCATTGTAATGGGCGTGATTGATGGCCAGATCGTAGGCCGTTCTGGCCTCTGGCCTCCGACCTAAAACTCTTTTTTGTTCCGCCTCAACCAGATAATATTTCTGTGCGAAATTATCAGAATTAAGCTTATACCATTTTTTAAGCTTTTTTTGATTCCATTTTACTTTCATTAAGGCCTGCTGTCTTTCAAGAGCGGACAGTTCCGGATAGAGCGCCAAGCGGGATAAGGAGTCATAGAGGTAATACAGGGGAACAACCGCGGTTCCTGAGAGACTGTCAAGGTGTGGACTTGCCAGATTGGCATATTCCAAAGCCTCACGCGGTTGTTGAAAAAGATAGCAGAGAAAGGTCATCAGACAATGGTAACTGCTCAACCCATGCTGGTCATTCTGTTTCAGTTGTAAGGGGACCATTTTGTTTTCATGATACCAAGGGCCTTGTAAGTGCTGAGGTTTGCCCTCCAGGCTTTTTAGATTGGAGACCGTTTGCATAAATAAACGCATCAGCACCAAGGTTTGTTCTTGTTTCAACTTTGAAAGCACTTGGTGGTAATGAAGCATTTCCTGCTCCAGGATTGAAAGTTTTTCTCCTGACAAAAAGTGATAGGCACAATAACTAAACGCGGATAAGGAGGCATAGGCCAAATCCCCTGAATCCAGCCCCGGTTTGTGCCCTGACAACAGTCCGTCACAGCTTGCTTTTAGAGACTGCCCCCAATGGGAAATGAAGGCATGATAGGTAAAAATGATTTTGGACGCGAATTCATTAGGAGCCGATTTTTCCAACATTTTTAAGGCCAGTTGTCCCCAGGACTGACCTGTTTGGGGATCCTCCTGAAATCCGCAAAGCGCCATCCCGTAACAGGCATAACCGTAGGCGGTGGAAGGGGCGTTTCCGTATTTCCAGGAGAGTTCAATCATCTTCAAAGTAAACAAAACATACAACGCCGGTACTGTCATAAAGCTTAAATTGACCGCACTGGATAAAATTTTCATAATTGCCAATTGATGCGGGTCTTCCATTTGGGGTAAGGTTTCAAACTGCGTCAGGGATTTCCATTTAAACATCCATTTTGTTTTTAACAAACTCCCAAAGATATCCCACGGTGAAGGTGGGTTGGAAAAAGGGACACCCAGAAGAGAAAGCGTCGTCAAGGTTGTCTCCAGCGCTTGATTGAATTGATTTCTGGCAATGAGGGATTGAATTTGTATTTCATAAAACGCGATCTGATCTAACAAATTCGTAATATGTCTCAAGGCCTCAGTGGACCATTGCTCCCTTTGCGGCTCATTATTTATTAAAGACGCGGCTCGTACCCCTTTTAAATAATAGTCCAAACACAGGGCATAGTCCTCTTGCCAACTTTGCTCGTTCAATAAGACAATTCCCAGTTTCAAAAAACGATAGGCGGACTCATACGCTCCCGCGGACAGGGATCGCTCTGCGGCCGCCAGATTTAATTCGGCTAATTGCTTTTTTTCCTGAGGTGCTTTTAAAAAGGCCGTGCCCTGGTTTAGATGGTGGACAATATCAAATAACTGCTCTTCACGTTGCTTTTCGTTGAGTGTCGAAAGTAAAAGTTGACCAATCGCCTTATGTATCTTTTGAGGATGCCCTTCTTCCACCATGGAATAGATCGCCTGCTGGATCTGATCGTGAAGGAAGTGGTACGCAACCGAGTGCTCCGGGTTCGCTTCCAAAGAACGATACCCCGTGTCCCGCGGAACAAGGAGCCCTTCTTTAACGCCTTTCCAAAGAGCCATCGCTGTTTGCTGTTGACTTTGCTCACTCACAATCGCCAGGGTATTTAAATCAAACTGCATTCCGATACAGGCCGCAAATTGCAGAGTTTTTTGAGTAGTCAGAGAAAACTTATGGACTTTGTCAATCATCAACTGAATGACATTGTTGGTGACTTCCAAATTTTTAATTTCATCCAAAGTCCATAACCACCGTTCGCCACTGAAGGTAATCATTTTTTCAGCATGGAGTAATTGCAGAAATTGATTCAAGAAAAGAGGATTTCCATTGGTTTTTTCCAAACATAACTCTGCCAGAGACAAAACCTCGTTTGCGGAACACTGAAACGTATCCATCAAGAGTTGTTGAATTTCTGGTAATTGTAAGGAGGAAAGTCGAATGGTTTTTAGACTGCCGCCCTGACTCAATACCTCATTAAACGCAATCAACAGGGGATGGGCTATCCCCACCTCATTTTCCCGATAAACCCCAATAATCAGGAAGCAGGGTAAGTTCTCAAGGCAGAGTTCCTCGATGAATTGGATTGAAGCGGAATCCACCCATTGCAGATTCTCTAAACAGAGCACCAAGGGATGTTTATGAGATGTAAGGGCTTTGAAAAAATGATGAAGAACCCAGGGCAGAGGATTAGGGGCATTCTCAACAGAAACTGTGGTTCCTCTGAGTTGTGGACCAATAATTAATTCCAAAGCGGGAATCATCTCAAGCATCAAGGGCGCATGAGGACTAATTGCGTCAAGGATCTTTTCTCGCCACAGGGAAAGCTGTTGCGGTTCTTCCATCAAGAGTTGCTGCACCAGTCTTTGTAACGCTTGTCTTAAAACATAGTAAGGGGAATGTTGATGTAACAGGGCACACGTCCCCGTCGTAAAATAGGCTTGTCTTTGTAAAATAGTTTTATTGATTTCATAAACCAAGGTTGATTTGCCGATCCCTGGATTTCCGTTGATGAGTAAAATTTCCGTTCCTCCACGACTTGCCCGTTCGAAGGCGGATATTAACTGGATTCTTTCTTTCTGACGGCCATAGACTTTTTTAGAAACTTCAAAGCGACTGGAGCGATCGTGCTGCCCGGGGGTCAACGGCTCCTTTAAGGTTTGATTTTTCCACTGAGTCAGACAGTCTTCCAAATCAACTCTGAGGCCATAAGCGCTCTGATAGCGGTCTTCCAGGGTTTTCGAGAGACACTTCATCACAATCGCAGACACAAACAAGGGGATGGAGGCATCGTGTTCATGCGGAGCCCGAGGTGTTTTAGCGAGATGCTGATGAAACCACTCAATGGGCGTCGTTGCTTGAAAGGCGGGTGTCCCTACCAGCAACTCATAGAGGATCATACCAAAGGAGTAGATATCGGTTCGGTAATCTACAGACCGATTCATTCGCCCCGTTTGTTCAGGAGACATGGTGGCTAAACATTCCTCGCTCCAATCAAAATTTACCAAGCTCGACGGTTCTTTGGAAGTCAGGCAGGCTTGACTGAAGTCGATGAAATACGCTTGTTGTGTGAGATGATTGTAAAAAATATTGTGGGGATTGATGCCCTGATGAATCACTTCCGATTGATGAATCATCTCCAAATTCTTCGCGAGTTGAATGGCAATTTCCAAGACCATTTGCAGGTTAATGCTGAGGCTGTTGTCTTTGGTCAGTAAGAAAAAATCATCCTGTTGAATGTCGCTAAGCTGAGAGCGAACTACGGCCTTAAGAGAATGCCCCCCCCAGTCTTCCCAAACCAGCGCGGGTTCACTTCCCTTTTTTTCCAAGGCTAAAGGAGTGATGACAGGGGCCAGTTCACTCAGGTGCGTCAGAAGTTCAAACTCATGAGTCAAACGGTTCAAGGCCTGTACCGCAGAAAGATGTCTCAAGACTTTAAGAACAACGTTCTTATCGTTATAGACACCCCTATAAAGTATTTTCGAGGAATCTTGATGGATCTGACCTGATATCTGATAACCTGGAATGTTAAGCATAAATTCCCCCTTGGACTCGTTTGTTTTATGATGACTACGATGAAGTGCCATGAATTATTTCTCTAATTCTACTTGGGGGCCTTTATATTCCCGGGCAAAAGAACACACAAGAAATATTTAAACAAACCACTCGAAATGAGTAAAAAAGTTCCTCATTTCACCGCAAATCCTTTGTAATCAAGATTATAAATTTGATTTTGTGGGCTTGGTCGTAAGTTCGGCCATTTTGATGGTAGCCCTGGGTTTCGTCCCAGGGGATACCGCACACATTGTTCCTCGGGGCGAAACCCGAGGCTACCCCTGGCCGAAGTTAGACCCAAGCCCGATTTTGTGTGTTTTGGGCCCACTTCACGGAGCCGATCCCGACATGCCGTCAGCGATAGCGTTCATGAGTGGTATAATAAGCTTCTTTGTCCTGATACATAAGATGATCGGCCTTCTTGATGACTTCTTTGGGAGGCGTATCTTCGGAGCTCGCAAGCCCGATACTCAGATGAACGGGAAGGGTTTCAACCTGTCCATTTTTATGAGGACACTCAAGGAAGGTGTGTTTTTCACGCTCTCGTATGCGCTCTAAAAGTTTCCGTCCGCTCTGATATCCGGTGGACGGTGAAAGAATGACAAACTCATCCCCTCCCAGACGCACGATGATATCCGATTTACGGCAAACTTCCCTCAGGAGTTCCGCGACTTTTATAATCATCACATCCCCAGCTTCATGTCCAAACACATCGTTCACTTTTTTCAGTCCATTGACATCAATCATGAGTGTTGAAAAATACATCTCCGAATAATGTTCCGCTTGCAGAATAATGCGCTGCAAGGCGGTCATGTAATAGGTTCGGTTATAGGTACCGGTCAATCCATCGGTATTGGCCAGTTTTTCCAATTCTTGTGTCAATAGTTTATTTTCCGCGACAGAGGTGACTTGTTCCAGGAATAAAGTAATCGTTTTGATGGATAATTGATCCAGTTTGGGGCCTTTAATCAACAAGTTGCCCACAATTCTTTTTTCGCGGCCATTCATCGGCAGCAAGAGCCACTTTTGCATCGCGTCATCGCGTTTCCTTATAAAACGCGAATTGTCCGGAGCCAGCAGGTCACTCAACATGCGCTCCACATTTTCGTCCAAAAGCTTGGCCGCGTTTTTTAAGATTAATTGCTGTTCTGCTTCCGGAATTCCCTGGAACGCGACGAACTGTACGATTTCCGCGCGTTCTCCATGAATGATTAAACCAAAGCCCCAATGGGAAAAAAGCGTTTGCAGTTGATTCAGGGTATACAGAAAGAATTGCTCCAATTCATGCATCTTATGCATGGACGCACTGGTTTCAAGCAAGGAACGGAAAATCTGATTTTGCCGTCCAACAATATCATTCGACGCACTGAGTTCATGAGTTCGTTGCTGAACTTGCTGTTCCAACCCATACAACAGTTTCGCGTGCTCGATGTGGGGCCCCAGGATCAAGCCCAATTGACTGAGAATTTTTTTTTCATCAGGCGTATAAGGCGAATTATCAATTTTAGGATCCAGCAACAGGAGGCAGGTCAGTTGCTCCTGAAAGAAAACAGACTGCAGGAGCTCCGCCTGCAATAAACGCTGAGCGAGAGGAGAGTTAACTTTTTGCTCAAGGAGTGCTTCTTCAAATCGTTTTTGAGGCACCAGGGGCGTATCCATGCTGAAGGTTTTAAAAATAAAGGGCTCAGCCTCATACAACATTTTGGCGTTCCCCAGAGGATGTTTATCCTCCTTCTCTTCACTGAAAACCCCGAGGCGTTGATTCCAAATTTCCCAGCCTTCAAACTTCCGCCGCTCTGTGAAATAAAACAGAATCCCATAGCGGATACAATAAAATTCATTGATGATTAAAGAGCTTAAGGTTTTATGGAGTTCAAATAAATTACGAACTTGAGACAAACGGTCGGTGAGTCGATAAAACTTATAACGGAAATCATCTTCCGGATTACGAATGAACAAATCAATGATCGTATTCCAACTATTCTTAACCACGGAATACAAGCTTAACGTCAGCACGATGGCTAAACACTGCCTCAGCGTGAAACTATCAAGCACCAAGGCATTTTCAGCCAGAATAGCGGCACTCCAAAGCGCCAGCAGAACACCCACCCAAAAGATAACAACTCGCAGGATCTTTAAAGATTCCCGAGGATTCTGCTGAAATAAACTGTAGATGATGAAGGTTACAGGGATGAAAATAAACGCTCCCAGAGGATAAAGCTCAATTCCGTGCAGTGCGGGGAAATCCCCTACGGTTAAAACCGTCGCAAAAAGAAAACCTGAAAATAGAACGCGGATGCGCTGTTTTTGAAAAAAATCCACCGTCGATTTATACGCTTGGAAAATCATATAGATGATGAACGCGGAACCGCTAAACCAGATGAAACAAATAAGATCAAAGAGGATTCCGCTTTGGGGAAAGTATCCCCAGTAATAGGTGTACGTTCCTTTAAAATAGTAAGGTGTGTGGATGAAAGGGAGTGAAATCAGGCCGAGCGCATAAGTCAAATAAACCCAGGGTAAAATCGATTTCTTTTGGAGAAAGGTGTAAGAAAAATGGGTTCCCAAACCTCCGATGAAAACGAAAAAACTTTGATCCCAACGGACGATCTGCAACCCTACCAGCGGATCTTGAACGATCATATTAAAAAACAGATCCAGATTCACCAGCCCATAAACCAGACTGATGAGACTGAACAGCAGCGCTTCCTTTAAATTTTGTGCTAAACGAAGGAGCAGAATGGACAAAAAGAGACAACTGATAAAAGATAAAAGGGGAGGAATCCCCATCGGAATGGCTTTGTTCAGAAGGGTCTCCAACGATAAACCTTCCAACGCCCAGAAGGCAATCGGGATGGGCGCTCCGTAACCAATAAACAATACGAGTTTTGTCGCCTCGGCAAAAATCCGTTTCTTGGTGTAAATATTGATTTGTAAAACATTATGCCGCAGGATTCCATAAGCCATAATCAAGATGGGCAGGAAAATAAAATACCCCGTAGGATAGAACTCAATCCCCAAGGCCGCGGGCAAACTGCCGAGGTTAAGCAGGCCACTCACAATCAGACCGATAAAAATATAATACAGTTGTTTTTTACGGTTATTTTCGTGTTCGGATCTCCAGGCACGATAGATCAGAATACTCCCCCACACCAGCGCGATTGTCACAAAAACCCCAAGCAAACGAATCCCCCAATAGCCACGGGGATATAACCCAAATTCATAGTGCAGCAGCGTTTCCTGAAAGTAGAACCGGGTTTGAGTGACAGGCATAAATAAAAAGCCCAGAGCGTAATAAAGCAAGACCATCCGCAGGGTCGTCCGCTGTACGGTCAGATAAATAAAATGTAAATAAAGTGCCGATTGCATGACAAAAAAGAAATGACTGGTCCGTACAATTTGAACCGCGATGGATTCATAGCCTGGGAGGATGAAAAACAGCAGAACCCGATCTAAACTGAGAAGCCCCCATAAGAGACAGATCAACCCAAAAAGAATCGTTTCGACACGACGTAAGCCCTTGCTCAAACAGTAAATCGAAAGTCCCATGCAGGTAAGCAACGAAACGAAGGGCGCAAAAGCATGCGAAAATAAACGTTCCACGAGTGTTGGCAGATCATGGAAATTAATGGCCTCGGAAGTAATGACAAAAATGGTGGCCATGATTAAGGGCACAAAGACCACGTAAGATAAAAGACTGCCCAGGTAGCCCTTTTTGATGAAAGACTGACTTGTATCAAATAAGGAATGTTGTAAAAGCCCGTAGGCCATTAAAGACAAGGGCACAAACGCATAAGTACTGGGCGGGTAGATTTCGAAACCGGAGTAGGTCAACATATTTGCCGCGACCATCAGCCATCCCACGGGAAAACCGATGATCACATAAAACATTTTTCGTTTAAACTCTCGTCGTTGCGCGTTCCCGTAGGCCAGCACCAATAAGGCCAGGTAATACGCCCCGGAAAGGGTTCCCAGCACCAGATACAGATATAAACCTGTTTGTGCCTCAGGAAAAGAGCCGAAGTAATAATCGTACCCCTCAGAAATGAATAAGTCCGTTTGGGTTACGGGCAATAAGCTAAAACACACCCCATACAAAAGCCGCTCCAACCAACGGCGGTGACTGATCCCCAGAAGATAATGAACCAGTTGAACACTCATGGGAACGGAGAAAATCAAAACCATGAAGTTGAGCTGTGAAATAATACTGGCGATTTGTTTTGAGGCTAAAACAATATGGCATAAGAAGTCGACGTTGTAACTGAACAACATCAGACAAATGATCGCGAACAGTTTATTTTCCCGGTTGTGCCGACCTGATTTAATGGTCAACAGCACCATAAACAAACACGCCAAGGCGGTTAACAGTGGAGGGATTCCATAAGGAAAAAGGCGATCAAAACGAAAAATGGATTCCATAAACCTACTATTCTCATAAACGGTTAGAGCTTAACGATAACGTTCCCGATGGGCATAATACGCTTCCTTATCAGCGTACATACGTTGGTCCGCTTTTTTTGAGACCTCGAGGGGAGGCGTATCTTCTGAGCTGGCGAGACCGATGCTCACACGAATAGGAACCCTTTCTTTTTCACCATTTTCAAGCGTACATTCCATGAAGGTCTCCTTTTCTTTCTCACGAATGCGTTTTAATAAGCGATGCGCGTTTTGATAGCCGGTTGAAGGCGAGAGGACCACAAACTCATCGCCCCCCAATCTCACAACCATATCCGTTTTACGGCAAACACTCATCAACAGTTTCGCCACCATCACAATCATGGCATCCCCGTAGCCATGCCCAAAAATATCGTTGACCCGTTTTAACCCATTAACATCTATGAGCAGAATCGAAAAGTAGATATTGGGGAAATTACAAACTTGTTGAATAATCCGTTCCAGTTCCCGATCGTAATAAAGACGATTATAGGCCCCTGTCAAGCCATCGGTATTTGCGATTTTTTCCAACTCTTGCGTCAACAGCTTATTTTCCGCGACAGCGGCCACTTGTTCTAAAAACAGGGTGATTGTTTTAATCGACTGTTGATCTAACTCAGGACCTTTGATCAGCAAATTCCCAACCAGGCGGTGCTCTCTGCCTCGCATGGGTAATAACAGCCATTTTGTGGCCTGGTTCTCTTCGCGGGACAGGTCTTCCGGTAATAAGGTTCGTTGTGTTATTTCGGTCAACATTTCGGGGGCCTTAGGTTCCAGAAGTTTGGCGGCATTCGCCAGGATCAATTGTTGCTCCGGCTCCGTTATTTTTTTGAAAGAGACAAAACTGACAATTTCAGGACGCTCTCCATGGACCACCAAGCCAAAGCCCCACCGATCAAACAAAGCATGGAGCTGATTCAGCGTATATAAAAGGAATTGTTCGAGTTCGTGCATTTTGTGCAGAGAAGCGCTGATTTCCAGGAGCGATTGAAACACCTGGTTTTGTCTTTGTATGATTTCGTTCGATTCCTCCAACTGACTCGTCCGTTGCCGAACTTGATTTTCCAAGTCTTGTAACAGTTTCGCATGTTCAATATGCGGTCCCAAAACCATGCCCAATTGGTGTAGGAAAGCCGCTTCGTCCTTGGAATAAGGCGCCCCGTCAATCTTGGCGTCCAAGAGGATCAAACAGGTGAGTTGGTCCTGAAAAAATATGGATTGAATGATTTCAGCTTCTAATAAGCGCTCCGTGATCGCAAGCGGAATATCCCGCTCCAGAACGCCTTCCTCCAACTGTGTTTGGGTAATGAGCGTCTGTTCAATGTTGAACAGTAAGACCAGTGATTCGTTAGGAAGCAGCGTGACTTCGTGCTCACCTTCAGGAACGTCGATATCCCGTTCAAAAATACCAAATTGTTTGTTCCAAATTTCCCAGCCGTAAAAGTTTTTATGGTTGTTGTCAAAAAACAAGAGCGCACAACGCGAACTGAAAAATTCCTTGATTAATAAACGACTCACCGTTTGATAAAGCTCGGCGATGTGATGAATCTGCGACAGTTCATCGGTCAAACGTAAAAATTGGAACTCAAAATCATCAGTCGGATTACGAACAAAGAGATCCAGAATCGCGTTCCAGCTACTCTTGATCGGAGGATAGAATAACAGCGTCGTCAGGACAAAAGACCAGAGTTGGAAGAGCGTGTTTTGCGGTGAGAAAATAGTTTGAATGAACGAGGACATGCCCCACAAAGCCAATAAAACCCCCGTCCAAAAGACTAAAATCCGAACACTCTGCATGGCATCACGTATGTTTTGGCGAAATAACCCATAGGCCAGAACCAGAAAAGGCAGAAAACTGAAATTGCCCAAAGGATAGATCTCAAAGCCATACACTCCGGGAACATCACCCAAGGTCAACATCGTAATGAGGGAAAAGCCGACTAAGATATAACGAATCCGATGCTTCTGAAAACGACTATTCGTGGTCAAATATTCTATAATTAATAACCATCCACTATACAACGCACACACAAGGAAATAGAGACAAAGCGGAATAAACGCAAGGCCTGCCTGTGGGAAATAGCCCCAGAAATAGGTGTACAGACCGGTAAAATAATAATCTGTTTGAGATAAAGGCGCAAAGATCCCACTGAGGAAATAAGCTGTATAAACGAGATACCAGCGTTTTTGTTGGTAGGTGATGATGAAGGTGAAATGTAAGATTAAAGACACAATAAAAACAAAGAAAAATTGTCCCCAGCGCATGACCTGCAGGGCACGCTGAGGATCCATAATCAAAACACTCAAAAATATATCCAGGTTGAGCCAACTGTATAAAATACAAACCAGACTGAACAATAAGGCCCCTTTTTGATTTTGCGCTAACTTCGTCGCTAAAGCCGATAAGAAAAGACAGCATAGAAAAGACAGCAGTGGAGGGATCCCCAAAGGGACAATACGACTGAAAATATAACTGGAGTCCAGACCTTCCACGGTCCAGAGAATCATGGGGAGGGATCCTCCATAGCCTGTGATTAACGCGATTTTGACACCCACCGCGAAAAAACGCTTTTTGGCGTAAATGTTAATTTTTAAGACATCATGACGGAAAATCCCATAGGCCATGATGATTAACGGAATAAAACTGAAATCGCCTAAAGGGATTAAGGAAACACCTAAAACCGAAGGCATGTTGCCTAAAAACAGAAAGGCACTGAGGACCAAACCTACGAAAATGAAAAATAACTGTGTTCTCCGAGAAACGTCCCGTTCTCGTAAGCCTTCCCTGGCTAATAAAGCACTTCCCCATAAGGTCCCCATTCCTCCAAAGATCGCCAGGAACACAACCCCCCAATTTCCCATCGGCATAATCCCAAAAGGATAGCGGTACATGTCTTCCTGAAAATAAAAATGGGTTTGTGTGGTCATCATTAATAAAAAGCCGACCAGATAGAAAAACATCACAACCTTCCGACCGGGATGCTTAATAGTAATGTAGATAAAATGCAAAAACAGGCCTAACTGATTAACAAACAAAAAATGGCTGGTTTTGGCGAAGCGCAAAGTGATCTCAGCATATTCAAGGAGAATAAAAAACCCCAGAACCCGCTCCAGGCACAACCCCCCCCACAGCAGACAAATTAAGCCAAAAAGGATGGTGTTCACCCGTCTCAAGCCTTTGCGCAGACAAAAGGCGGACAAGCCCATGGAGACAAGTAATGACAGTAATGGCGCAATACCATAGGGATAGAGTTTCCCGATAAAACTGGAAACCTTATGCAAATTAACAGCATCGGAAGTTAACAGAAAAAGAGTTGCGGCAAGCAACGGAAAGAGCACCACATAAGACAAGAGATTTCCCCAATACCCTTTCCTTAAAAAGGACTGGCTCGTATCCAATAACGCATGTTGGATCATGCCATAGGCTAAAAAGGAGAGGGGGATAAAGCCGTAGGTCCCCGGAGGATAAAGCTCAAAGCCCGCATAGGCAAAAAAATTAAACCCGATGATGCCCCAACCCACGGGGAATCCCATAAATATATAAATGATTTTGCGCTTGAATTCATGGAGCGTTGCTCGTCGATAAGCAAAAATCAGTAAAAACACATAATAGATTCCTGCTAAAGTAGAAGCGCCGCTGAACAGGATGAAGCCCCATTCTATTTTAGGGAAATGTCCAAAATAATACTCATAGCCCTCTGAAATAAAGAAATTGGTCTGAGTTGTGGAAAGTAAAAGAACAGAATATCCATATAAAAACCATTCCAGTTTTTTTCGCTGTTTGAGCCCTAAAACCTGGTGTATGAACTGGACACACAAGGGGAGGGAAAAGATTAAAGGCGCAAAACTCCAGCGTGAAACGAGAAGCGCCGTCTGCTTTGAAATCAGTAAGATGTGTAAAATAAAATCAACATTGTAAATCAGCAGCAACAGGCACAAAATCGTGAAGAGTTTGTTCTCACGATTGTGTTTTCCTGCTTTTATCGTCAGCAAAGCCAGAAATAAACACACCAAGGCCGTCAATACCGGAGGCAGCGCATAGGGGAAAATACGGTCAAAACGAAAAAGTGGTTCCATTAAAATCTTACCTTTAACCTGTTCAAAGAATGCTTCATGAGGTTCCTCTTCTTCCTTATGACAAAAAATAATGACAATTGTAATGCCTCAATTCAAAGTTCATAAAAAAAAAGGTCTACCACAAAAACCTCAAGAGTTTAACCCCATTTCTCCTCAAACGATTCCTACCTTTGGCCCGGCTTAGACCGGAGGCCCAAACGGGGTTCAACATTTTGTCCTTTTCCGCCAACAACTTTGTGCCTTCTGCCTGAGTCGTTACCAAAATTCAACATTAAACATTTCGCGACAGCGACTAATTCCTTTTGAAAGGTGCCGAAAAATTGACAAGTCCTCCATTCTGATATATTGTATATACAATATTAACAATTAATATGGAGATCAGTATGTCTGCACAAATGATTATTCGGATTGATCCTGAATTGAAAAATAAAGTAAATCAATTTGCGAAAGCAGAAGGAAAAAATACTAGTGAAGTGGTGAGAAGCTTACTGGAAGGTTATGTACAAGATAGAGATGTCGGAGGATATGTTAGTAATTTATGGGAGCGTATAGGCAATAAACTATTCGATAAACAAGTAACTCTCAATGAGATTCCCCAAATAATAAAAGATGTCAGGAGTAAAAATTGATCAGAATAGTGTTAGACACAAACGTTTTTATTTCTTCATTCTTCGGTGGAAATCCCAAGGAAATAATTGACTTATGGAAATCTGGAAAAGTTATTCTGTGTGTAACACCTTCAATAATTGGTGAGTATATGGAAGTGCTTCATCGTCTTGGTTTGAAGGACGAACCAGAACTGAAAGAATTATTAGAATTCTTTTCAAAAAGTTTTCACATGATATTCACCTCGAATACACCAAAACTTGAAGTTGTAGCGAAAGATCCCGAAGACAATAAATTTTTTGAGTGTGCCGTTGCTTTGAAAGGAAAGTACATCGTTTCAGGGGATAAAGCCGTACAAGAGATTCGAGAATATTTTGGGATTAAAGTATTAAACCCCAAAGATTTCTTAGACGAAATGAAGAATCATCTCTAATTCGGGATAGGAAGGAGGTTTTATCCGTATGGTTTTTAAACTGAAAACTGACGGCTAAAAGCTATTTCGCGACAGCGA
Source organism: Deltaproteobacteria bacterium TL4 (assembly GCA_051382335.1). Lineage (GTDB taxonomy): Bacteria > SAR324 > SAR324 > SAR324 > NAC60-12 > JBBCAX01. Next base: position 13,204 of record JBBCAX010000001.1, on the reverse strand, counting down.
CTAATTAATAGACCTCTTTCCCAAATATAGCCTGAATTTTAGCGGGTTTGCAGGTATCCTCATGGCGCATGATTCCAGCGTTTATTTAGGTAAAGATGTCTATTTTTTTCGGTATGAATGTGTTATAAGTCAACATGCCCCGACAAAACGGCCCCTAATTAAACACACACCCACTACAGTTGAGGGAGAAAAGCATGATAAAACGAGCTGCGGAAGAATGCAGAACCAGAATGAATACTGCCACCGATTTCTATACATGGTATACGGCAGCGGTAGAATTAGATTGGATTGAGGATCATGAGGACTGGAAGAACACGCCTGAATCTTCAAGTTACATGTACCTGTTGATCCAGGAACGCCTGGATAAGCTGAAGGAGTGTTACCGAAAAAAAGATATCACCCAACTGACGTATCAACTCCGAGAAGGACTTAAACGGAATCTGGGAAATTTGGCGAACACGAAACTCTATCACAAAACCCATGTCGGGACCAAATACCTGATTGACGATTATGTGACCGAAGTCAGTTCCCTCCTGAAATATCTCTATGATCTCGATGATGAGCTGTTCCCTTTTGAGGAAAAGCTGAAATTTTTCAAACATACAGGCCAAAGTTTCGGACGAAGCGCTTTGTTGCTCAGTGGCGGTGCCGCCATGGGCATGTTTCATATTGGTGTTTGTAAAGCTTTATGGGAACAACATCTTCTGCCTCGTGTGATTTCAGGAGCCAGTGCGGGTTCGGTCATGGCAAGTGTCTTGGGTTCTCATACCGATGCAGAACTGGATGAGCTTTTTCAAGAGCCGGAAAAGTTATATCTCGACGCCTTCAAGCTCTTGAACTGGAAAGAAATGCTGACCCAAAAAAGCGTCCTCAGTTCTCATCACCTGGAATCGTGTCTGAGGTACAATATTGGAGAATACACCTTTGAAGAAGGTTTTGACCGCAGCAAGCGCATTGTCAATATTAGCCTTTCACCCATGGAAGAAAACCAAAATACCAGGCTCGCCAGTTTTTTAACCACACCGCATATCATGATTTGGAGTGCCGCTTTGGCCTCCTGTGCGGTTCCTACCGTGTTTGAGCCTGTTGAGTTAGCGGCAAAGGATGTTCAGGGCAACATGGTTGCTTATATGCCTAACGTCAAATGGGTCGATGGCAGTATTTTTCAAGATCTCCCCATGCAGCGCCTGAGTGAGCTTTATAATGTCAATCACTATATTGTCAGCCAAACCAACCCGCATGTGATTCCTTTTATTGAAAAACGTAGAATGACCCGCCGTTCGTTCAATCAAAGGCTTTTGTATGCGGCAAGGATTCTGCTCAAAGCCGAAGCCAAACACAGAGGACGTCAATTATTGCATTTGATGCATGATGAAGGCGGGAGCGATATTATGGGGGCCCCCATTGTTTCCAGCATCCAGGCGATGGTGAAACAACGTTACTACGGAGATATCACGATTGCTCCCAATGTTAACTTTAGAAAATATCTCAAAATATTTTCCAACCCTTCACAAGAGGAATTAAAAGCCGCGATCCTTGAAGGCGAACGAGCTGCCTGGCATTATATTACAGCGATTCGAAATCAGACCTTGATCAGTCAAACCTTGGAAAACTGCGTTCAGAAATTGAAGAAACGTCGCTTTGAAATGTGTCAGGCCTACTCTGAAAATAATAAATAGCATGAAATCTCCTTTTCCTCGTCACTCCACCTTTGATCCTGTCAAGGGCTGTCAATCGCCTTGGACAGGTGCGCTGGGTGCTGTCTTTATTTTGGCACTCAGTCTTAATTATTCCATGTTCAAAGCCAGAATTTTAGCGGGAGGCGGTCCCAAAATCATGCATGCTTTTCAGGGAACAATAACCGCCTTTTCTTCCCTTAACCGCGATTTTTACGACATTGCGTTCATTGTATTGCTGGGCTTTCAATTCATGATTTTATGGGAGCATTTGAACTATAAATTCAGCCGCGTTCTCACGCTTGCGGTCAGCCTCATCGGAATCTGGGGAACCTGGAGGGTCACACAACACGCGCTCTGGTTTTTTCCCCAAAACACTTACGTTTTTCTGACCTGGGAATGGACCCGGATTGAAGTTGTGTTTGCTTTGATGGGGGTAGGCTTGGGGCTGATTGGACTGGGAAGTTTAGGGTTCGCGTTTTTCCAAGGTCAGCGTCTAACCCTGTCTCCCTGGAAAAGAGCCTTCAGAACTTCATTTTTCAGATGGCTCTCAGGACTTTTCTTTTTTACCCTGGTTGTCCTGATGATCCATCAACACCCCTTCTACCTGAACCCGTATTATCTCAACTGGAGAATTGCCTGCGGTTACCTGTATGGGACCTATGTTTTTCTGGGATGGCCTTATGCCTTCATTACCAACCTTTTGCGAGGGCACCGTTTTGAAAACCGCAGTGATCCCTGTTTTGTGCTGATGTTGATTTGGAATAATCTACTCAAAAGTCTGCTGCATCGAAATTTGAAGCAGATACGAAGAACGTTCTACAACCGTCGTATTTTGATGGCCCTGCGCGATTTGTTGGTGAAGCTTTTTTTTGTTCCCTTAATGATTGTATTCCTCTATAGTGAGTATGGAAAATTGTTCAACCATCTTCCAGGTTTTTTAAACACGTTCAAAAATCATAATTTCAATCCGGTGGATTGCTTTGATCGTTTTTATCATACCGCGTTGGAGGCGATTTTTGTCATGGATGTCGCTTTGGGATTAATTGGGTATGTCTCCTCTTCAAGATGGTTGGCCAATAAGTCCAAAAGTGTTGATGGAACCTTAAGTGGCTGGATGGTGGCGGTAATGTGCTACCCTCCATTTAATGGTGTGACCTCCAACTACCTGCCTTACAGTCAGTGGTCCGGAACACCTTACGCTATTTTTCAGGCGGAATGGCTTGATATCACATTGAAAGTTGCGACCCTCCTGTTCTTTTTGGTTTATGTTTGGGCAACAATGGCCTTTGGTTTGCGTTTTAGTAATCTTACTCATCGCGGCATTATCACCAGAGGACCGTATACCTGGATTCGTCACCCCGCGTATCTTTCAAAGAATTTAGCCTGGTGGACCGAAAGTCTCAGAGGTTTTTCCTCACCGTGGCAGTTTATCTTCTTAGGCCTCTGGAATCTTATTTATGGGCTCCGGGCCGTTACCGAAGAAAGACATTTGAAACACGATCCGGACTACTTAAGCTATTGTGAAAAAGTAAAATATAAATTTATTCCTGGAATTTGGTAAGGAACAACATGAAGGAAAATGCGAAAACCATTCAAAAAATGAATCAGAAAATGCTCAAGGGTCTAAAGCGTTCTCGTATTTTTGAGTTTATTCCAGAACTTGTCTGGGAATACATCCTGAATTGTTTCTCCTATGAACAGTTCCCCGCAAAAACAAAAATTCTGGAGGAAAGTCAGGAAAATAAATTTTTATACATCCTGCTTCAAGGAAGTGTCTCGTACTACGGAGGAGATGAACCTTTATTCAAAATGAAGCGTGTTGGAGACATCTTGGGCGAATCGAGTTTAATTCGGAAAAACAAAGCTTCCAGGACAGTTATTGCGGATAGTGAAGTTCACTTGCTTAAACTGAGTTTTGAAACACTCAAGCAGGAGCAGGAAGAGACCAAACAGACGATTCAGTACTTAATTTCGCCCCTCTTATCGGTCATTCTCTCTGATAAACTGATGCTGTCCACACAAAAGGCCAGGCAATTTGAATTGACCCACACAAAGCTGAAACGAACCCAGAACAACTTACAACAGGCTTATAGTGAACTGGAAGAACGAAACCAACAACTCCAAACAGAAATAAATGAACATCAGGAATCAGAAAAAAAGCGAGCTATTTTAGCAACCGCCATTGAGCAATCCGCGGAAGTCGTCATTATTACGGATGGACAAGGAAACATTGAATATGTGAATCCCTCTTTCGAACAAACCACAGGGTACACCGCACAGGAAGTTTTAGGGGAAAATCCGAAAATTCTCAATAGTAGAAAAGTTGAGCCTTCTGTCTTTAAATCCCTGTGGAAAACCATTACCGCAGGACAAGCCTGGCATGGGCGTTTAATCAACAAGAAGAAGGATGGAACCCTTTTCGAAAATGAAATTGTCATTTCGCCCATCCGGAGCGATACCGGGGAGGTCACCCATTTTGTAGCAGTTCAACGAGACATCACCAACGAGCTTCAATTAGAAAAGCAACTGTTCCAAGCCCAAAAAATGGAAGAACTGGGAACCCTGATCGGAAGCATTGCGCACGAGTTTAATAACCTGCTCGCTCCGGTCTTGGGGTACACAGGGCTGCTCTTGCAAGACCATCCTGAAAATGAGGAAAAAGGGTATTTGCAACAGGTTCAGCAAGCAGGTCAGCAGGCCAAAACTCTGGTTCAACAAGTGTTGGCCTTCAGTCGCAGAACCACACCCAAAACAGAATCTATTGAAATTCAAAGCGTGGTGAAAGACGTAATCGAGTTTTTAAAACCAACGCTGCCTAAAACCATCACGATCAAAACGAACATCCCTGAGAGTCTGCCCCGAATTTGTGCCAATGAACAACAGATACACCAGGTTCTGATTAATCTCTGTATTAATGCCTCCCAAGCCATGTCTGATGGCGGAACCCTAACCATCTCGCTTACCAAGAAAAGGCCACAATCCTTTTTCAATTCAAAAAAGAAGAAAGTCAAAGGCCCTTTTGTCACCCTTGTGGTTCAAGACACAGGATGCGGCATGTCACCTTTAACCATGAATTCGATTTTTGATCCCTTTTTCACCACCAAAGCAGAAGGCACAGGGCTGGGGTTATCCGTTGTTTTGGGAATTGTCGAACAGAATGGCGGCCTGATTAAAGTGGAAAGTACCTTGGGCCAAGGAAGCACCTTCTTTGTCTACTACCCCGAAATTATTGAAGACCTTGAAGAGGAAACGGAGGATGCGGAAACCCTTATTGAGTTAGGAACAGAGCGTATTTTACTGGTGGATGATGATACCCTTGTAAGAAATATCACCCAAATGATGCTAAGAAAACTGGGCTACACGGTCACTTCCTTCAGCGAAGGTTCAAAAGCCTTGGCCGCCTTTCAAGCGCATCCCGCTGATTTTGATTTAATCATGACCGATTACACCATGCCTGAGATGAATGGCGCTCAATTATCACAACACCTTCGAAACCTCAGACCGAATGTATTGATTTTGCTGTCCACGGGATATATGGAGATTTTGGATGAAGAAGAACCTGAAACCTTTGGTGTTGACGCTGTTTTAATCAAACCTTACCAACTTCCGGAGCTGAGTCAAAGGCTCCGGCAACTTTTAAAGAGATCAGGAGACGTATGAAGCAAAAAAATCTGATCACCTCGCCTTTCAACCGTGCCATGAAACTGGGAGGACTTGTTGGACGAGTGAGCACCTCAATGCTTGGAGCGAAAACCATGGGATTTTTCAGTGCGGAGCCCGTGCAAAAAATTCGTCAGGCCGAAAACTTGATTCGCAACGCACACCGCATTGTGGAAACCTTGGGGAGTTTAAAAGGCGCGGCCATGAAGGTGGGGCAAATGCTGAGTCTCCATGAGGGGTTCTTGCCGCCTGAGATGGCGCACGTTCTAAGTATGCTTCAGAAGGAGGCACCCAGTGTCCCCTTTGAAGTGATTGAGGCCCAGATCCGAAACAATCTGCAAGAAAAATATGAGTTGTTTGCTTCCATTGAGCCTGAAGCTTATGCCTCTGCCTCCATAGGACAAGTACATCGCGCACAATTAAAAGATGGACGACAAGTCGTCATCAAAGTTCAATACCCCGGGATTGATCAGGTCGTAGGCGCCGATTTGAAAAATCTGAAAAATATTTTGGGAACACTGTTCTCCATGGTCTCCGACATTCCCCTGGACCCGGTTTGGGGTGAGGTCACAGCGCGCTTAATGGAAGAACTGGATTACCATCAGGAAGCGCAGCACATGAAAAAAATGGGGCATTTTTATGCGGATATCCCTGAAATCATCGTGCCTCAGGTGCTTGAAGAGCTCAGCAGTAAACAAGTGTTGACGATGGAGTTTATCCAAGGAATTTCACCTCAGGAGGCCTGTTCGGATCAATACTCTCAAAGTTTAAGAGACCTCTGGGGTAAAACGCTCTGGGAGTTTATCCTTAGTGGAATTTTTCGTTTCCGATACCTGCATGTGGATCCTAATTTTGCCAATTTCGCGTTTCAAGAAGGCGGTAACGTGATCGTTTATGATTATGGCTGCATGAAAGAAATTCCTGTCGCAATTGCGGAGGCCATGGCAAAGTTGATCCAGGCCATTTTGAAAGACGAAAAACACACCATTCCTGAACTTCTTAAATCCATGGGCGTTAACAAACTCGGCGGAGACTTGCTGCCCGCTGAAATGACCGATCCTTATGTGGAACTCATTCAGGAAATTTACCGAGAAGCTCCTCCCTACACCTTTGGTCAAGACCAAAACCTCTATATCAAAATATTCGAGTTAGGCAAAATGTTTTGGAAAGAGGCCATGGATCTGGATTTCCCCAAAGATATTATTTTTATCGACAGGACCTTTGCAGGGCATATTGGCAATCTTAGTAAAATGAAAGTCACCGCCAACTGGAGGGAACTCGTAACCCGTTATATTCAATTTGCCTTAAACGGCTAATCAGGCATTGAAAACAACCATGAAACCACTGAAATTTTTCGAGCTGTGCAGGTGCTTTTCTTTATCCACGAAGAACACAAGGTAAAAAAGGGAATATTCATAGGAAAACAAGAAAAACAGGATTTCACGGAGGCATTCATTTTGGAAATTATTTTTTTAGTGCCCTTTGTGTTCTTCGTAGCTATAGACGTTCATTTAAATAAATTTATTTGAGTCTAACCCCGACTGTGGAGTGCCAAAGCTTGCTTTGGCCAAAGCCAAAGAAAGACCTTCGCCTTTCTGGCCAAAGCAAGCTTTGGCACTCCTGAAACAGCGTTGTTTAAACGGATCTCGCAACAGGATGAGTTTTCTGAATTTATTTAAATGAACATCTATAAGAGCAATGACCGAATTGTACCAGCAGGAAATATTGAGTCAACAGGACTAAGCCATAAATGGGGCTCTGTCTTTTGAAAATGAGATTTCTATTGACTATTCTTAATGTTTCGTCTAGAAACTTGAGTTTTTTCAGCATCTTTGGTGGAGGATCCACGGAGTGATGTTGAGATAACATCGTGAGTTTGAATTTAGGGCTAATGTGGATCCTTGTGATCTGCCGATAATATAATAGCCAGCTCCAGTCAGGTACATTTATGGGATGACATCCTGGGTGCTGGGCTTAGAATAAAACATGATTATGCCTGCATACTCAAATGTTCACTTTCTAAAACCTTAAAGATGTCATCTAAAGGGAAAGGAACCTATGACAAAAGAAGCAAATAAATTAGTATTCCGACATAAAACCTGTCGCCGCTTGGGGCTCTCGGTTTGTGGCGCGGTGAATTGTCCTATTGGACGTCGTCCGAATCCTCCTGGGCAACATGGTGCGAATCGTCGTCAAAAAGTAACGCAATATGCGTTACAATTACTGGAAACCCAGAAACTTAGAGCGTACTATGGGATTTCTTCCAAGCAGGCACGTCGTTACTTCACTGAGGCGCTCAAAGCACGAGGACAAACAAACGTGCTGATGGTGCAGACTCTTGAAACACGTTTGGATAGTATTGTCCATCGTTTAGGATTTTCGGGTTCGCTTAGAGCCGCACGGCAAATGGTTGTTCATCGGCATTTTTTGGTTAATGGGAAAAATGTTAATAAGCCAGGCATTCAAGTCATGCCCGGTGATGTGATTCAGCTTCGTGAAAAAGACCAAAAAGTTGAACGCTATAAGGAGTGGTTCCAGTTTTTTGTACCGAACCTGCCTTACCTTGAGCGAGATACCGCTAATTTTTCAGGGCGACTGATTCGACTTCCTGAAAGAGCAGAAATTCCCATTTTGGTTGATGACCATTTATTTGTGGAATACCTCGCACGTTAATTTTGCTGATATGCATGCTCATACCCTTTCAAGAATATTTTGAAAGGGTATTTCCTGCTTCTTTTAAAATTCCTTTTTCTGCCTTTAAGATTCTCCTTAGCTTGAAATCCTCCTCTCTTTTCGTTTAAATTGCGATTACGGCATGTTTTTCGCTTTTAAACCAAAGATCTGATGTCCTCAGTGCGGTATTTTATTTGGGGCGTCCATTATGACTTTTCGGTTGGATCAATTTCATAACCTCTCTCCTCTAAATTAAAAAAATGAATAAAGGCATTTCTATTACAATCATTGTTTGGGGCTTGGCAGCGGTTCTATCCTTAGCTTGGAATATCAGGGTGGATCAAATGAACATCGAAAGTGTAGCTCGTCAGGGCGCACAGGCTTTTTATAAGCAGATACTTTTGACTCGACGCTGGAATTCCGCTCATGGCGGGGTCTATGTTCCTGTGACAGAAAGTGTCCAGCCCAACCCTTATCTCGAAGATCTCCAAAGAGAGGTCATGACTCAAGAAGGTGTGAAACTGACAAAAATCAATCCTGCTTATATGACACGTCAGATTGCTGAGTTGGCAATAACAGCCAATAATGTTCTTTTTCACATTACGAGCCTGAATCCCATCCGACCAGAAAACAAACCGGCCTCATGGGAAGCCGAAGCACTGGGTGCTTTTGAAAAAGGCAAAGAGGAAGTGGGTTTTTTTGTAAAAGAAAACAATGGCCAGTTAGTGTATCGTTACATGGCACCGTTAAGAACCGAAAAAAGTTGTTTAAAATGTCATGAAAAACAAGGCTATCGAGAGGGCGATGTCAGAGGTGGGATTAGTGTGACCTTGCCTTTGACAGAACATGACTTTAAATGGGAACTCTGGTTAAGCCATCTGCTCGCGTTTTTGTTTGGAGCCCTTGGCCTGTATGTCTTTGGTTTCCAAATTGAAGCAAAGAGGAAACAAATTATAGAAGCAAACCAATCCCTTCAAAAGTCTATGGATGAATTGAAGCAGACTCAGTCCCACTTGATAGAATCCAAGAAAATGGCCGCTTTGGGAAATCTGGTCGCTGGAGTTGCACATGAAATCAACACCCCGGTCGGTAACGCAATTATCGCGGCGACTCATATGCAGGATCAAACCAAAGAATTGACAAAACGCTACAAAAACAACCAACTTCAACGACCCGATATTGAAAATTTTTTTAAAATGATCTACGAGTCTTGCAAAATAACGATTCACAACCTGGAACGCGCGGGGACCTTGGTTCAGAGTTTTAAGCAAGTTTCTGTGGACAATGCGACAGAACAACTGAGGTTGATTAATTTAAATAAATATCTCAATGACATCCTCACAAGCACCCAACCCTTAATCAAAGATAAATCGATCGCTATCCAACTCAGCTGTGACGCAACTATTGAGATTGAAACCTACCCGGGGTTACTGGCCCAAATTCTGATCAATTTAATTAATAATTCCATTTTGCATGGTTTTTCAGAAAACACAGGCTCCATTGAGATCATGGCAGAACTTCAGGGGAATCAGTGTGTCTTGACCTATAAAGACGATGGCAAAGGAATGTCTCCAGAAGTACAGGAGAAAATGTATGATCCTTTTTATACAACCAATAAACAAAAAGGCACAGGTTTGGGAATGAATATTGTTTACAACATCGTTCATCAAAAGTTACATGGAACGATAAAGTGTACCACTTCTTTGGGAAATGGTGTAGAGTTTGAAATAGGTTTCCCAGTCAAGGCTCTTGCTTAATCTCGATTTTTAAGGAAATGGAACATGCCCTCTCAAAAAACAATGACCTCTCCTTCTGCTCTAACAAAGGAGGAAGAGGAATTATTTTGTTTTGAAGCTTCACCTTCAGAGTTTTTATTTTCTTCGGATAAAAAAACAGATGATTCAGACGCCAAAGCGTCATGGGATCACCAAACTCAAAATATTGCTGAAGAACCTCAATTTTTGACACTGCAATTCAAAATGCTGGTTGTCGATGATGATGAGGATGTTCATCGCATTACTCATCTGGTTCTCGATGATTTTTGCTTTAATCATAAATCCTTGAGTCTGAGCGATGCCTATTCTGCGCACGAAGCCTGTGAACTGTTGAAAATGCATGACGATTTTGCTTTAGTCCTTCTGGATGTCGTCATGGAATCCCATGATGCGGGGTTTAATGTCGTAAAATATATTCGGGAAACCCTGAATAATCCTTTTATTCGTATTATTTTAAGAACGGGACAACCAGGCGATGCGCCAGAAGAGGATGTGATTATTCTGTATGATATCAACGATTATCGTACCAAAACAGAGCTGACTGCCACCAAAATCAAAACGGTGGTCATGACCAGTATCCGAACCTATGAAGCGATGATGTCTGTGGAACTGCTTCGTCGTGATTTATCGAAACAGGTTCAGGAACGAACGCAAAAACTCCAAAAGACTTTGGCAGAGCAACGTCAGGATCTCCTCATCGCGGGGGATCTGCAAAAATATATTTTTGCTTCTCGCAACTTGAATCACTTCAACATAAAAATCGCTATTCGTTACTTGCCTCTGTCTCATGTTTCGGGAGATATCTATTATATTTCAGAAAATCAAACGGGTAATTTCAACTTTTTTGTAGGGGATGCGACCGGACATGGCGTGACTGCGGCGCTGAGCGCCATTATGGCGAATATTGCGCTTGACGAAATTTCCAAGGAATATGGCCTGTGTGAGGCGATGATTCATTTAAATGGAATGTTCATAAAGTATCTTCCAGACGACCGTTTCATGACAGCCATTTATGGTACCGTCTCCAAAGAGGGACTGTTACAACTGGTCAATGCAGGGCAGACTCCAGCACTGTTGCTTCCTGCAGGCAATGATGAAATCATTACTTTCGACGCGACCAACCCCCCTCTTGGTTTGTTTAAAGATGCTTTTAATGAAATCAAAATCCAAACCTATCAATTACAGCAAGGCGATAAAGTTTTTGTTTATACGGATGGAGTTACTGAAGCGTTGAACCTTCAACAAAAAGAAGAATATGGAAAGTCAAAGCTCTATGCGTTATTGCAAAAAAACAGAGAGAAGGATCTTGAAATAACGCTATCCCTACTGCTGGATGACGTAAAGGCCTTTGTTAATTCTGATTACTTTGGCGATGATGTTTCGATCATTGCGTTTGAATATAATAACCCCCAAAACTCAAAAGATAGTTGAGCTGAGGTTTGATTTAAGGAAAGCGTATGTATGATCCTTTGTTGAGTAGTATTCTGCTTAGAAATACTTCTCTGTTTGAACAAGATATGCGGAATCATTATCAGGAGCTTCAAACGCATGTTGCTCATTCGAGAATTTTGGTGATTGGTGCCGCAGGTTCCATCGGTTCGGCTTTTGTTAAGCAGATCATAAGATATGAGCCCAAGACGCTTCATCTGGTGGATATCAGTGAAAACAATTTAGTGGAACTGGTCCGGGACTTGAGATCTTCAGTGTTGAGCATTCCAGAAAATTTCAAAACATTTGCGATCGGCCTGGGGAGTGTTGAGTTTGAGGCTTTTATGAAAATTCAGAAAGGTTACGATTATATTCTGAATTTTGCCGCCTTGAAACATGTGAGAGCCGAACGGGATCCCTACACGCTGTTAAGGATGTTTAAAACCAATGTCTATGATCTGGACAGGTTCTTATTAAAATTATCTGTTTCCAACACAAAGAAATTTTTTTCTGTTTCCTCTGACAAATCGGTGAATCCTGTGAGTATTATGGGTGCGTCCAAATTATTGATGGAGCGCGTTATGTTGATGCACTCGGATCAGGTGCAGTGCGCTACTTCCCGTTTTGCAAATGTTGCTTTTTCAGAGGGCAGTTTGCTGTATGGATTTCTACGCCGAATAGAAAAAAAACAGCCCTTATCCGCCCCCGCGGATGTGAAGCGTTATTTTATTTCCCATGAAGAAGCGGGGCAATTATGTTTGCTGTCCTGTTTTTTAGGTGAAAACCGGGATGTCTATTTTCCTAAATTGGATGAGACTCAGGATTTGATCACGTTTGTTGAAATCATTTCCCGTCTGCTGGCCGCACAGGGCTTAAAACCTAAAATATTTTCAACTGAAGAGGAAGCAAAAACCGCCGCAACGTCTTGGACGCTCTCTAAGGAGTGGCCTTGTTATTTTTCAAAATCCGATACGAGCGGAGAAAAATTATTTGAAGAATTTTATCGGGACGAGGATCTTGTTGAATTAAATAAATATCAGAATGTGGGCGTTATTCATGATAAAAAATTGAACAAGCATGAGATCAAAAAGCTAAGGACGGCACTGAATAGTTTCGAGAAAATTCTAAAGGCTAACTCCTGGAAAAAACGTGATATTGTTGATGTGATACGGATGGCTATTCCTGAAATTCAACATGAAGAAAAGGATAAGGATCTCGATCAAAAAATGTAGTCTGAATTTTTTCAGAAAATTTTTCTGTTTAAATGGAATAAATGCTTAACTTTTATGCTTAATAATTGATACAAGTAGGAATAGATTGTGAATTAAAGTTGTAGACATTGGAAGGCTTAAGCAGTCTCCTCTCTCGAAACACTTTTGACGAAGATAGGAACCCACAGATGAAACTTACTCATTTCATTATAAAAATTATAATAATCTCATTATTAGGGCTTCATTTAGGTTTGATTGGCTGCAGTTCTCCCTCCTCTCAACTTTATAATGCGACCCTTGATAATGATTTGGAAAAATTGAAGCAAGTTATTGAAACTCAGCCGAATGAAAGCAAAAAGCATCTGCCACGGCTTTTGGGGGTTGCCGCAAAAACGGGCAAACTGGAAATTGTAGAGTACCTTATCGCCCAAGGGGTAGAGGTGAATCAGCCGAGTGGGAACGGACGAAGAGTCATGACGCCTTTGCTTTGGGCTGCTTATGAAGGACATATCGAGATAGTCCAGGCTCTGATGAATTATGGTGCGGACTTGGGCGCTCTGGACTATCGAGGCCGGACGGCGATGGAGTTGGCTGCTGAAAAAGGCCATACCTCCGTTGTTCAACTTTTAGAAACCGGGACCCTTCCCGAAGTTGTGGTCCCTGTTGTCTCCGCTCCTCTGTCCCCTTCGGTTGCTTATCTCCTAAATAATCGTAATATTCGGCGTCATACTCGATATTTCGCTCCAGGTAATGATTCAGATCATTAACCATCGAATCC